>JAFAJU010000009.1 GCA_019236035.1 Verrucomicrobiota bacterium
TATCCCGCACGGATTAAAGCGAACCCTGAAGAAGGAGGAGTTTCAGATTCGCCTAAACACGGCTTTCGAAGAAGTCATACGAAGCTGTGGCGAACGCGCCGAGACTTGGATCAGTGAGGAGATTATTGAGAGCTACATCAATCTGCATAGACTCGGTTTTGCGCATTCGGTAGAAGCATGGCAGGAGAATGAGTTAGCGGGGGGCCTTTATGGGGTCAGCGTTTATGGCGCGTTCTTCGGCGAATCGATGTTCCATAAAGTGGCGGACGCCTCAAAGGTCGCGCTGGTCGGGCTTGTGAATCGCTTGAATGAAAGAGGATTCCGTTTGCTTGATACACAATATGTGACCGGTCATCTAACGATGTTCGGGGCGGTCGAGATATCGCGTCCGAACTATCTGCGCCTATTGAACCAAGCCCTGGCATTGGATTGTAAGTTTGTTTGAACGCCTTTTTAGAGTTTCTGGTTTCACGTTTCTCATTTCTAGGAAGAAGTATCCTCCCAACGTATGCACGGAGCTTCCTGCGAGAAACCGGAAACCAAAAACCAGAAACCAGAAACGATCATCTCAATCCAAGATCTCAGGGTTGTCCGAGGTGGAACGGAAATCTTAAGAGGTATTCAATGGGAGGTCGATTCGCGTGAGAACTGGGTCATTCTCGGAGCTAACGGCTCCGGGAAGACTACGCTGTTGAGTTGCGTGACCGGTTACGTAACGCCTTCGGCGGGAACAATTCATGTTCTCGGAAAGCAGTACGGAAAGGCGGATTGGCGTGAGTTGCGAAAGGAAGTGGGTTTGGTGAGCTCCAGTATTCGTCACTTGATCGAAGACCATCAGACGGCGCTTGAAGTGGTGGCGAGCGGGCGCGATGCGGAAATCAACATGTGGCACTCCCCGCAAGGCCGATTGCTCGAGGAAGCGCGCAAGAGCCTGCGCCAGGTCGAATGCGCCAATCTCGGCGAGAGGCCTTGGGTATTCCTCTCACAGGGAGAACGACAACGCGTGTTAATCGGTCGATCATTGATGGCCAGATATAGGATATTGATCCTTGATGAACCGTGTGCGGGTTTGGACCCGGTGGCGCGCGAGCGGTTTTTGCAGTTTGTGAGCCGCCTTGCTGCGGCGGAAAGAACACCGAACCTGGTGTTCGTGACGCATCATGTAGAGGAGATATTGCCCTGTTTCGACAGGGCGTTAGTCCTCCGGGGCGGCAGGATTATCTCGCAAGGAGCGATCCGAAAAGTGATTACATCGCCCACGATGAGTCAGGCGTTTGGAGCCGAGATCACGGTACGCACGAGAGCCGGAAGGTTTGACCTGCTGTTCAGCAAGGCGAAGCGCTAGGGCAGAGGCCGAAGCGACTCGACTGAGCTCGCCGAAGTCCTCGCCCTACCCTACCCCTTTGCCTTTATAACGGTTTCGTCGGTCCGGTTGGCACGAAAGCGGCTTTTTATAAAGAGAGCGTTGTCGGTTTGTGGGCACTAAGCCAAGCTCGTCATTGAAGTTGGAAAGGGGGTATGAAGGTCTTTCCCCGATTCGGCTGGCTCCCGGATGTCATTTTGACAACCTGAGCGTCCGTCGGATTGTTGCGTACAAGCTTGGTGCGCCGGACAAAACGCAAGGCCGATGACGCAAAAAGCACGACGAAGCAGCCTCGGTACACCACATGCAGCCTATCACGATGTTAAAGTTTCGCCCCCTGATCTTCCTTCTGCCATTCGCAATTGCCGGTTGCGGCCAGAGGCCGTCAACGAATGCGCCCCAGGCGGCAAGGAATGTCCTGGTGACGCAGGTCAGGAAAACGGATGTACCCATCCAGATGCACGAGTTCGGGCGTACTTCGTCTCCTGAAAACGTCAATATACAACCGCAAGTCAGCGGACGGATCGTGGAGGTGCACTTCGTTGAAGGTCAAGAAGTGAAAAAGGGCGACCTCCTGTTTGTGATCGATCCGCGGCCTTTTCAGGCGAGCCTCGAGCAGGCGCAAGGCCAACTCAAGTCCGATCAGGCGCAGTTGGAGTTGGATCGAAGAAATTTACAGCGGGACGAACAGACCGGCGCGGGACGCTTTGTTTCTGCCCAGCAAATTGATGGGGACCGTGCTCAGGTTCAGATTTTTGAAGGGGCCATCGTCAAAGATCAGGCGGCGATCGATCAGGCAAAATTGAATCTGGAGTATTGCTATGTGCGCTCTCCTCTCGACGGGCGAACGGGGCGGAGGTTGGTCGATCCTGGTAATTACGTGAGTACCGGAGGATTGCCTTTGGTCAACATTCAGCGACAGGATCCAGTTTACGTCGATTTCACCATTTCCGAGAACGACCTTGCGCGCCTTCGCCAAAGCATGGGGAAAGAGAACCTGCTGACGGTCGATGTGATCGAACCATCCAGACCCAGTATTATCAAGACGGGCACGCTCAGCATGTTAGACAATAGTGTCTCGACACAGTCAGGTACGGCTCTGCTGAGGGCAACGATTCCGAACCAGGACCGTTACTTATGGCCGGGCCAATACGTAAATGTAACGTTGACGCTGCAAGTCTTGAAAGACGCGTTGGTTGTCCCGAGCCAGACGGTGCAAATCGGTGGAAAGGGTAGTTACTTGTTCGCGGTGAAGCCAGACGAGACGGTTGAACAACGTTTGGTCACTCAGGGTGTAAGATACCAGGACCTCGTCGTTGTTTCGGAGGGAGTCAACCCGGGCGAAACCGTGGTGGTCGAAGGGCAGCTCGCACTCGCGAACGGGATGAAGGTGAATCCAAAAGAATATCCATCAGCCACTCCATTACCACAGCGAGGTGCGTTGACCGAGAGGGATCTACCTAAGGATCAAAAGGATTCAACTTCAAGTGGTAAACAAGAAGGTTCGACGGTCAAGCCGATGCCAGCGTTATGAACTTTTCTGAGCTCTTTATTCGGCGCCCGATCATGACTCTGCTGTTGACGATCACCGTCACGGCGTTCGGGATTCAGGTCTTCCAGCAATTGCCGGTGAATGACTTGCCCGCGGTCGACTACCCGGTGATCCAAGTCAACGTGACCTATCCGGGGGCCAGTCCGGAGACGATGGCCAACACGTGTGCAACGCCGCTTGAGAAGCAATTTCTGCAGATTCCCGGCTTAGACTTGGTGACATCCACCAGTCAAACCGGGCAGTCGACTCTGGTTCTGCAATTTTCTTTGGATAAAAGTCTGGGCGACGCCGCCACAGACGTTCAAGCCGCGATCTCCCGGGCCCAGGGTTTCCTGCCGACCGACCTGCCTCAGCCGCCCTCCTTTCAGAAGACGAATCCAAACGATCAGCCGATCTTTTACATCGCGTTGGTGAGCGACACGATGACGGAAGGAGATCTGTACGATTACGGGAATACCCAGTTGGGTCAACAGATCGCGATTATTAATGGTGTGAGTCAGGTCCAGGTCTACGGCGCCAGGTCCGCCATTCGGATCAAGGTCCAGGTGAACAAACTCTCCTCCCTTGGCCTGACTATGACAGACGTGACCAACGCGGTTGCCCAGAGCACGGCTTACCTGGGCGCCGGACAGCTGGACGGAAAAACTCGCACCTATCTCCTTTTCCCAAACGGCCAGCTGTCGAGTCCACAGGAATACGACAATGTCATCATCGCGCGGCCGAATGGACAGCCGGTTTATTTGAAGGATGTCGCGACAGTAGTAAAAACGGTGGAGGACGAGCGGATCAGCCGAAATTTCTGGGCGCGTGATTATGGTGAGGCGCCAGCGGAAGTGGTGTTGGCGGTCAGCCGCCAGGCCGGGGCGAATGCCGTGGTGGTCGCTCAGAAAGTCAAAGACCTGCTCCCGGCGTTTCGACAGCAGCTTCCGGGGTCGGTTCAGCTCATCCCACTATACGACCGCTCCAAGACCATTGTCGCCAATGCCGATGACGTCGAACATACGTTGCTGATTGCTTTTACATTAGTCGTTATTGTCATCTTTGTCTTTCTTGGCCGCGCGACTGACACCTTGATTCCCGTAGTGGCTCTGCCTCTTTCCATGCTGATCACCTTCCTGGTGATGGGAGCGTTGAATTTCAGCTTAAACAATTTAACTCTAATGGCTTTGACTCTGGCGATTGGCTTCCTCGTCGATGACGCCATTGTCTTCCTCGAGAACACCGTCCGTCTGATGGAAACGGGCCAGAAGCCAATGGAGGCGGCGGTTAACAGCGCCCGGCAAATCACTTTCACGATCATAGCCATGACGGTCTCGTTGGCGGTGGTGTTCCTGCCGCTGGTGATGGTGACCGGAATCATCGGGCGCATCTTCCGCGAGTTTTCTGTGACTATCATCGTAGCGATCTTCGCCTCCGGAATCGTTTCGATCACGCTCACTCCGATGATGTGCTCGCGGGTTCTGGGCGCGCGAGGCCACGGAGACAGGACGTGGGTGGAGCGGACAGTCGGGGAACTGTTTAAGAAGATCACGGCGGTCTACGGTCGCAGTCTTTATTTTTTTCTGCATCATCGCTGGATTTCCGCTCTCACCTGGATTGGGTGTTTCGCTCTTACCATCTGGGTCTTCGGACTTCTTCCGAAGACTTTCATCCCGGCAGGCGACAGCGGTTTCATTCGCGGAGTCATCTTGTGTCAGGAGGGCATCTCCCCGGACCGGATTAAGGCGCTGCAAAAGGAGGTCGACGGGATCCTGCGAAAAAATCCTGCGGTGAATGAATCGTTCACTCTTGCTGGCTTCTCACAGGGATTTCCTTCCAACCAGATGCTCGCGCTCGCTTTCCTGAAAGATGTAAGCCAGCGGCCGCCGATTACGCAGGTCATTGCTCAACTCGCCCAACAGCTTTCGCAGATACCCGGCATCATTCCTTTGCTCCGGCCTGATCCGGTTTTGCAGATCAGCACGGGTGCGACAAAGAACAACCAGGGACAATACGCTTTCTCGATCTCCGGCGTCGATGCCAACCAGGTTTATCAGGCTGCTCAACAGATGATCGCGAAGTGCCGGCAGTTTCCCGGATTTGCAACCGTTTCTTCGGACTACTTTGCGAACACCCCGATGCTTGGCGTGAATCTGAACCAGCTGCAACTGCAGTCGTACGGATTGAGTAATGCGAATGTCGAGCAGCTTTTGAAGAACGCTTATTCCCAGAACTATACCTACCTAATCAAGACGCCGATCGATCAGTACAAAGTGATCGTTGAAGCCGAGGACAAGCAACGAAGCGAACCCGCTGACATCAACCGGCTCTATTTCAAACCTGCTGGCGGGCAAAACATTATTCCAAATCAGACGGTTACGGATCCACGAGCTTTGGTCGGGAGATTGTCTGTGAATCATATAAACCAGTTCCCGGCGGTAACCTTGTACTTCAATTTGAAACCGGGAGCAGCGACTGGGGATGCGACCCAATTCATCCAGCGAGCCGCAGCCGAAGTGCTGCCACCCACGATTCGCGGTCAGCTCCAGGGTGAAGCGCAGACGTTCAGCCAGACGTTCTCACAACTAGGTGTGTTGCTTTTTGTCGCGGTGTTCATCATGTACGTGATCCTTGGAATCTTGTATGAGAGCTGGTTCCACCCGATCACGGTTCTCTCATCGTTGCCGGTCGCCGCGGTCGGAGGGTTACTGACTTTGCTGCTCTTCCATTCTGAACTCTCCCTCTATTCTTACATCGGCATGTTTATGCTGATCGGGATTGTGAAGAAGAACGGCATTATGATGGTCGACTTCGCGGTCGAGCAGCGAAGAGCCGGAAAGACCCCGGTCGAAGCCGTGCACGAGGCAAGCATTGAACGATTCCGGCCGATTATTATGACAACTTTGGCGGCTCTTATGGGGGCTATTCCGATCGCGGT
>JAFAJU010000019.1 GCA_019236035.1 Verrucomicrobiota bacterium
GCTGCCATAGCCTGCATCGCTCAAAAATCTCTAAAGATTTGTGAGCGATGCAGGCTAGCCGGGCCTCGCGCAAAGGTACGCAAAGGCAGAGGACTCGAAGGGTTTCGCTTAGGGCGACTGATCCACTTGAGGCGATGAATATCTAACGCCCGGCATTCGCCCATCGTCACAAGACCCTTAGTTTCCTTCCTCCTTTGCGTACCTTTGCGTACCTTTGCGTACCTTTGCGCGAGGCCCTTTGGGCGAGGCCTTCGGCTACCGAAAATTTCTCCTTCGCTAGCAGAACATTTTGATCTAATCGAAATTGGCTGGTGTCCACAATAGCCAGCAAACCAGCAGCCCTTCCCGTCGCCCAAAAGTGGTACTGGCCACTGATGGATCCGCTTAGTGACCTGAGAGTTCGCTACGGGATCAAGGTCGGTCTGGCAGCTTTGCTTTCCTTTTACGTCGCACTGTGGTTGCGGCTTGAACATCCGAATTGGGCTGTCCTGACTGCGCTGATCATGATGAGCTCGCACTATGTTGGCTCGATCGCAGTCAAGGCGATCATGCGAGTGGTGGGTACGATCGGCGGAGCTCTCATAGGTATCTGGCTGGTCGGAGACTTTGTATCGACGCCGGCGATATTCTTGCCTCTCTTTTTCCTTGTCGTCACTTTTGCCGGCTATAAATTCGGCCAATTTCCCGCCAGCCAGGTTCCGTATGCTTATTTTCTGGTCGGTCTGACCACATTGTCAGTCGTGACATATGGAGTTACGGATCCTACTGATGTCTGGCTGACTGGTCTGAACCGAACCCTGGAGATTCTGGACGGGGCGATTAGTTCTCTGATTGTCACGACTCTGGTATGGCCTCGGTATGCGCGGGAGGAGTTTGTGGAGTCAGCCCGAACTGCTCTCAAGACGGCAAGCCACGTTGTCTCGGTGCACCTCGAGGCTTACATCGGCCGGACGAACGTTCCCGCGGAGGCGGGCCAAATTGATCAGGATTTTGCCCAGCGGTTATCCGTTCTAAAGAATTTGGTGCAGAACGGTGCCCGGGAGAGCACCCACTTTAGCGCCCATGTGTCAACCTACAATGCAGCCCTGGTATCGCTGACCAATCTCTTCCATGCCGCACTCGATCTGAGCAGGCATCAGATGGAGTCTTCGATCTTGAGCCGTGTGCAGCATGAAATCCAGGCGGTCGCGGCTGGCATATCCGAGGAGTTTGACATTCTGACCGGACAGCATCGCCCAGGCGAAAAGTTGCGCCCGAGCCGGCTGAATGAGGCCTTCGCTGCATTTGAGGAGAAGGTCAACGAGATGCGGAGCCAGGAGGTTTTTATCGCTGCGCCCGCAACCGCGAGGGCGTTTTACGCAGGGTTCGCCGCGCTGCGTTTGCTTCGGGATGAATTGAATAACCTCCGGAGCCTGGCCAAAGGTTTGCCCAGGGTCGGCGAACCGCCGCCGCCCGAGGCAAAACCTCACTGGGGCCTTATGCCGAGTATCGACTGGTTTTGGGTGAAAGCCGGAATCAAAGGCGGGTTATCTGCCGTTATTGCAATCGTTCTCCTGAATTGGATCAATCCACCCGGGCCAGCTTCTATTCCGCTTATGGCGTGGACTCTGAGCCTGTTCGGACGGCCGTTTTTGCGAGCCGGCGGAACGGGTGACCTGCGATCTTTTCAGAATGCCTTCCTGGCCGCTCTAGTCCTGAGCGGCTGCGCGGCCCTCTTTATTCTGACCACGCCATTTATGGCGGATTATCTCGTCATGAATTTGGCGTTGTTCCTCATTGTGTTCTGGCTCGGCTTCCTTAGCGTTCGAACCGCTGGAATCACCTTCCCTATACAAGTCGCCACTCTAAGCATCAGCACCTTCGTCGGGCTCAATCCACAAGTGCCGGTGCCAACGCAGACCATCATCGACAACTTTGTCGGCTTGATGATCGGAATGGGGATCGCAACGGTGGTTGGAAGACTGATTTGGCCGGTCTTGCCCCAAAAACTCCTCCGAGACGATTTGATCGCGGTTCTTTCGCAGATCAAAGCGTTGCTGGGTGCAGCTGCGAACCGGGAGAGAATTCAAACCCAGCTGGCGATCTTACCGGTAGAGGCTTTGCAGGCCGCTCGCCAAATTCGAATGAGCGGCTGCTCCAAGGATGAGAAGGCCAGGCTGCGAGCCTTGATCCGCGCTCTACAGGCGTTGGTGACCCAGACTACGGAGCTGGTTTATCGCAGACATCTCTTGCCGGAAATCACGGCGCCGATTCTGCGCCCGCACTGCGAGCGCCTGGAAGTCGAGTTTAAGCAAATACTGGACGCGCTGGCCGAATGCTTTCGACGTGGTGATTGCCGCCGCGATTTTCCGAGTCTACGTGGTCCGTTGACTGAGATAGACCAGGCAATCGAAAAAATGGCTGCTGACCGAATCCTATTGAGTCATGGACTGGACGCACCCGTGCGGGTGCTGGACCTCGTCGACCGTTATCACGCAACCGGGGAAGCACTGGAAGAGTGCGGACGGTTGGCTCGAACCCTGGAGCTTCACCGGTATTGGGGCGATTACGCGCTTTAGCTTTTTTCTCCCCTTGTTCACAACTTTCGTTTATAGGTCCGACACGAAAAATAGTGAGTTTGCCAGGCTGTAGGAGCAACACTAACCACCGTCCCCCCGGGTGGTCGAAGACCCAATACGGGGTTAATTTAAAAATCTGCAACTCCCTTATGAAAAAAAACCGCACGCGACTTTTTTGTGCCGCAACCGCATTAGCTCTCTGTTCCCAGCTGACTGCACCCGCAAAGGACATTGTGTACTTGACCCCGGGTTTGGATCTACCGTTCTGGCGATATCTTTCGGAAGGTGTTGAGAGCGTCGCTAAGAAGGAAGGATACGGCTTCCAGGCGTTCGACAGCCACAACGATGCGCAGACACAACTGAAGAACGCTCAAGATGCTATCGCTCGAGGCGTGGCAGGAATCGTTATCTCACCGACAGACAGCTCCACCTGCCCAAGCGTTTTGGCGCTTGCTCAGAAAGCGAACGTACCTGTCGTGATCGGTGATATTGGGACGAACGAGGGCGAGTATGTTTCCTTTATTATTTCCGACAATCGTGAAGGAGCCAACGGCGTCGGCAAAGCCCTGGTTGCGGCTATGAAGGAGAAAGGCATGGCGGACGGTACTGTTGGTCTCGTGACGATCTCTTTGACCAGGAACAACGGCAAGCAGCGAACCGCAGGGTTTCGCGCGGCACTCGAAGAGGGCGGAATCAAGGAGTGCGCCCTCGAGCAGATGCAGAATTATACCGCCAACGAAACGTTCAAATACACTCAGGACATGCTTACGGCGAACCCAAACATGAAAGGGATGTTCATCGAGACTGACCAACCAACCATGGGCGCCTTACGGGCGATTAAGGCGGGACGAAGAGAAGGAACGGTTCTAGTCGCTGGCTTCGACGGAATTCCGGAGTTTGTCGACCTTTTGAAACAAGGCCAAATCGTTGCTTCCGGGATGCAGCAGCCCTACCTGATGGGAGTTCGATCGGGCGAAGTTCTCGTCAAGCATCTCAAGGGAGAGCAGGTAGAAAAGCAGATCCTTGTCCCAATCTTGATTGTAACCAGCAAAAACATCGACCAGATGCTCCCGACCATTAAGGAAACGGTGTTTGCGAACGAGATGAAGTAGTCCCACGTCCGTTGCCTGGTAGGACGCGCTCCCGCGCGTCCGGGCAGCATGTCCACATGAGTCGAAACGCACACGGCCAGAGACGCTGGAGCGCATCTCTGCCGAGCACGAGGTTCGATAGCATTGCCGGCCCATGAAGGCTGAAGATCCCGAAGCTGCAGCTCAGCCTCAGGCCAATTCCGTGCCGAAGCCTATGCTTATTGCTGCCGGGATACAAAAGGCTTTCGACCGGACACGCGCGCTGGCTGGAGCTGACCTGGACATCTACCCCGGCGAAGTTCTGGGCTTGTTGGGGGCGAATGGAGCAGGCAAGTCTACTCTCTCCAAAGTGATTTCAGGCCATCTCACCCGGGACGATGGCTCAATCACTTTGCAAGAGCGGCCGCTTAACCTGCGCAGCGCTCGCGAGGCCATCGGGTTTGGGATCACGATGGTCATGCAAGAGACGTCTCTCGCGCCCGACCTGTCCGTCCTCGAGAATGTATTTCTCGCCGAACTCGGACGCCCGGGGCTACTTTCGTACCGTCGGCTGAAGCGGCGGGCGGAAGAGATCCTCGACCGCCTCGGCCAAAAAGAGACGCTGCCCTTGGATCGAGAGGTTCGCCTCCTTTCTGCCGCTCAACGCCAACTGGTCGAGATCGCGAAAGCTCTGGCGCTGAACTCCACGCTAATCATCTTCGACGAGCCAACGGCTTCTTTGAGTCCACCCGAGGTTGAGCGTCTCTTTCAAGTCATGACCAACCTCAAGCGATCGGGTCATACGCTGGTTTTTGTCTCACATCGACTCGAAGAAGTATTTGCCATCACCGACCGTGTCACGGTGATGCGAGAAGGGCGCACAGTCGCAAAGTCGCTCGACACCGCGTCCTTGCGTCAGGCCGAGTTGATTCGCCTGATGGTTGGCCAGGAGATTAGATCGGTTCCGGCGAATAGCCCGACCAAAGCTGCGAAGTCTCCCCGCACACGAGTTTTCGAAGTAAAGCGTCTGAGCTCAGCGCCGGCCGTTCGCGACGTGTCTTTCACAGTGCACAAAGGAGAAATTGTCGGCTTGGGAGGGCTTGTCGGTGCCGGGCGCTCGGAAACGGTTGAGACCATCTTTGGCCTGCGCCCACGCCAAAATGGGGAGCTCTTTATTGACGGGAAAAAGTACGCCCCGAGACGCGCCGCGGACGCAATCCGTGCCGGCATCGGATTTGTCGCTGAGGATCGCCGGATTCAGGGAATTGTCCCGGACTTTTCCGTTCGTGAAAATCTGTTGCTGGGACACTTGGCCGCCTCGCGCAAGTTCGGCCTCGGGTATTCCCAACGAAAAGTGAAGTTGAACGAGTTGATTGAAAAACTGGGACTTCCAGCCGAACGCCTTGACACCAACATGCTCAATTTCTCCGGGGGCATGCAGCAAAAAATCATTATCGCTCGCTGGCTGCTGCTGGAGCCTTCGCTCCTGATCCTCGATGAGCCAACAAAGGGGGTGGACATTGGAACCCGCACGTCGATTTATTCCATGCTCCGCCACGTTGCGGAGGCGGGGGTCGGCGTGGTTGTGGTTTCCTCCGATTTCGAGGAACTCTTAAGCCTCTGCGAACGTATCGTAGTGATCAGCGACGGCGTGTCGATCGCCGATGTACCCAGCGCAATGTTAAACGAGGAGAAATTGACTCTTTTTGCCGCGCCTCGTACCTCGATGGAGCAGAACAGCGCAGTCCTGCGAGACATCGCACACGATCTCAACGGCGCGGCATTCTGGACGTTAGTTGATCAGGACCGATTGTTTTGTTTGTACGCCGCTGTGACTAACGATCAGGCGGACCCCGGATTTCGGGCAGGCGACACGCCGATGATCAGCGACACTCGGATACCTGCGGCGTTAAGCAGGAGGTCAGACGCCTTGGTGCTCGAGGCCGAAAATCAGCTCGGCACACTGCTGCTTTCGGTCCTAAGCGACCGCGGGCACGACATGGGCTGGATTGGGGTCACACTTGATGGCCGCTCGCCGCTACCATCGGCCGAGCAACTGCGCGGCCGGATCGAGGGTTTTTTAGGCCGGATTGTTAAACCCCAGTGAAAACCGAGAGGATAAATCCGATTAATGCTGAACGCTCGCTGGTGAGCGACCTTGTTGGCCGGCTCGAAATCCGCATGCTGGCACTTGCACTCGCACTCGGTGCTGCTCTTTCTATTCTCTCCCCGCACTTTCTGACCTCAAACAATCTCCTGAATGTCCTCGACCAATCAGTGGTGGTTGGCATCGTCGCGATCGGGATGACATTCGTTATTCTGATTGGCGGCATCGACCTTTCGGTGGGTTCCGTGGCCGGGTTGACCGGCGTGTTGCTCGGACGAGGCCTGGAACATTCGGTTATACCGGTGGCAATCGTTCTGGCGGTGCTCGCCGGTATGACGATCGGTCTCTTTTCGGGTTTCCTGGTTGCGCGCTTTGGCCTTCCGGCATTTGTCGTGACGCTCGGTGTCATGGCCATCGGGCGAAGCCTCGCCTACATCTTTTCAGGGGCAACGGCGATCGCTGATTTGCCCGAAAACTTCGGCAATATCGTCTACACGAGTATCTTCGGGGTACCCGCCCATGTTCTAACGTTGCTCGTGCTTTACGCGCTCGCCTGGGCTTACCTGAACTTCACCAAGGGCGGGCGCACCGTGTACGCGATTGGCTCGAACCGAGAAGCTGCGCGCACTGCCGGCCTGAATGTACTGACGTTTAGTATTCTCCCCTATGTGATCTCCGGCGGGCTATCTGCCGTGGCGATCACCTTTGCGTCAGCGCAGGTCATGTCGATCGATCCGCTTGCAGGAACTGGGCTTGAACTTGACGCCATCGCTGCCGTGGTCATCGGTGGGGCGAGCTTGTATGGCGGGCGCGGCTCAATTGTCGGAACATTGATTGGTGTACTCATCATGGTCATGATCCGGAACGGGCTGAACCTTTTGAACGTGTCCCCGTTCTGGCAAGGATCAGCGATCGGCGCAGTGATCATCACCGCTGTGCTGATTGAACGCCTCCTGTCCTCGCGAGCCTTTTCTCGCTGAATGTAACTCCGTTTGCCTATGCCATACGCTATCTCCGATTCGATACGGTTGTACGGCACCAATGAGCCGGTCGAACCGCCGCGACTCCTGCAGGCCGGTCCGCTCTCGGCCGAGTTCGAGAGGGGTAATCTCCGCTATATCCGTTATCACGGCCGTGAAATGATGCGAGCTGTCTCGTTTATTGTCCGCGACAGAAACTGGGGCACTTACGCACCGCAAATAACCCAACTGGAGTTTTACGAGCAGCCCGATTCATTTCGCATCTCATACCAGGCAACCGTCGGCGGCGGAGAGTTCCGCTATCGGGCGGTGATCACCGGCGAATCGAACGGCTCACTGAAGTTCTCCGGCAACGGCATCGCCACCACAGACTTTCAAACGAATCGCACAGGCTTTGTGGTGCTACACCCGATCGAGGGTGTCGCCGGCGCCCCCTGCACCGTAGAGCATGTCAACGGCACAACCGAAGAGAGGCGCTTTCCCCTATTAATCGATCCGGTCCAGCCCATGACCGCGTTGCGGGCGATCACGCACGAATTTGCGCCGGGTTTCAAAGTGACCTGCAGAATGGAGGGGGACACCTTCGAGATGGAGGATCAGCGCAACTGGACGGACGCTTCGTTCAAGACCTACGTTCGTCCGCTGGCCTTGCCCTGGCCTTACCAGATCGCCAAGGGCGAATCGGTCGATCAGTCAGTCACTTTGAAAGTGTCCGGGTCAGCCGCAGAGATCGAATCGGTCGAAGGCGGCGTCACACTAACGATAGCCAAACAGGTTGTTGGCAACCCCTTCCCGCCGCTGGGCTTTGCGCTCTATCCAAAAGACCTCGACGCGACGAAACGGAGTCTGGATGCATTAAGGCCATCCGCGCCCTCACACATCGTTTGTTACTACGACTCGCGCCTCGGACATAGCGAAATTGACCTGAGGCGAATGGCCGACCTAGGTAAAGCGCTTGGAGCAGAGTTGTGGCTGGAGTTCGTGGTCCCGAGCGTCGACCATTTTGAGCAAGATATCAGAGACCTGGGTCGCATACTAACCGAGCTCGGCAAACCTTTTACCGCGGTCATGATCTCGCCGGCTCCCGATCTCAAATGTACGTTGCCCGGAAGCCCCTGGCCACCCTGCCCACCACTTGACGATTGCTACCGGGCCGCGCGCGTAGCTCTTCCAGAAGTGCGACTTGGTGGAGGTATGTTCAGCTTCTTCACGGAACTGAACCGGAAGCGGCCACCCGTTGAGCTGCTGGACTTCGTTACATTCACGACTGTAGCGATTTTTCATGCGGGCGATGATCGTTCAGCGATGGAAACTCTGGAATCCATCCCGTATCTGGCAAAAAGCGCGCAATCATTCGTCGGGGGCAAACCGTATCATGTCGGACCGAGCTCCATTGGATTACGCATGAACCCTTACGGAGAAGCTCCCATGGCTAACCCTGACAACATTCGCCAAGCCATGAACGGAATGGATCCTCGCCAACGGGGGTTGTTCGCGGCAGCCTGGTCTCTGGGATTCGTCGCACGTTTCACACAGGGCGGCGCCTCAGCAATCACCGTGGGCGGCGGCGTTGGAGAGTTTGGGATCGCCTATGCAAAGATGGATTACCTGCAACCCTGGTTTGATGAAAGCGGAGGCGTCTACCCCGTTTATCATGTTTTCAAGGGTCTGGCCGCGTTGCGAGGTAAACCGCTCATCGATCTAACAATTTCCACACCTCGCGAGATTCAGGCTATCGCGGCCGCAACTGATGACGGGGTGGAGGTCTGGATCGCTAACCTCACCGATCGACTAAAAATCGTTCAGTTGGTGCCTGAGTTCACAGGTCAGGTGGCGGTTTTGGCCGCAACAGAATTCGAGTCGGTGACCAGAGATTTTTCCGCGATGGACTCCCTGGAACGTGGATTCGCAGATAAGTGGCTCAGCCTCGCCCCATTCGCTGTTGCTCGCCTCCGGAGCCAGGCTCATTGAAACGCCGGGAGCGCCGAGAAAAGCAATTGCTATTCTCGGCGCTCCCGGCGTTCTCAAATTTCTCTGCGTTGCAAGCGGCTTATGCTACAGTATGACCCCATCGACAGCATGAATGGTTTGATTTGTCCGGAACGCCTGCCGCTCAAAACATGAGCTAATCCGATATGCCCTCGGAGAAAGAGATACGGATCCTGATCGCGGACGACCATCCGATTGTTCGCGAGGGGCTGGTGGCAATCCTCGGCCTGGAAACCGATCTGAAAGTTGTCGGCCAGGCTCGCGACGGGGAGGAAGCTTGCCAGCTCTACAATAAACTTTCTCCCGACATACTCATCCTAGATTTGCGAATGCCGAAGAAGGATGGTCTTCAGGTGGTCACCGAGCTGATGTCGCAAAGGCCACGCCCGCGAATCATCGTGTTGAGCAACTCTGCGAAGGCAGAAGACCTTCGGCGCACACTCGCCGCCGGAGCGAAAAGCTACCTCTTGAAGGGAGCTGAGCCCGACCAGGTCTGCGACACGATTCGGGACGTTTTCTCCGGAAAGTCCTCCCTGCCGCAAGATCTCACGGCAAAATTGGTGGACTCAATGGCGCAGCCTGAGCTGTCACAGCGCGAACTTCAGATTCT
>JAFAJU010000135.1 GCA_019236035.1 Verrucomicrobiota bacterium
GCCACCGGAGGTCAAACCGCCGATGACGAATCTTTGGCACAATAGGAAAACTACCGTAATCGGTACGCCGCTCAAGACCGCTAATGCGGCAAATCGACCCCAGAGTTTTTCCTGTTCATATAAAAATGAGTTGGCACCTACCGCCAACGTCCAGTTGTCGCTGGACTGGAGAACAACAGATGCCACCGGGTATTCTGACATATAGGAGATGAATGAGAGGATAAATACAACCGCAAAAATCGGCAGACTCATCGGAAGGAGAATTCGGAGGAAAGTCTGGAACTGAGAGGCGCCATCAATCCTGGCTGACTCCTCCATGCTGGCTGGAATGGTTTCGAAGTACCCTTTAATCATCCAAATGTAGTTCGAAATCCCGCCAAGATAAACCATGATGAGACCGAGTTGCGTGTTAAGACCAACCAATTTCAGGTGTTGCCCGGTGAAATCAAGAATGACGTAAAACGCGACTAACGACAGCACCATCGGGAACATCTGCAGGATGAGTAAAGCGCCCAGCGTAGTCGTCCTGAACTTGAACCGAAGCCGGGCGAATGCGTAGGCCGCAGTACTGGAAAGAAAGATAATACCGGCCGAAGAGACCAATGAGATTTTGATGGAGTTCCAGAACCAGAGTAACGGTGGTGTGCCGGCCTTGACGATGCGAGTTTCGCCTGTCGCCGGATTGACTACTTCCTGGTAAGGAATGCCGAGTACAAACTTCCAATGATCCAGGCTGACTTTGTCTGGAATCAGCCGGCTGGGTGCGAAGTCACCTTGGCGCAGAGAGGCGGATATCACCATGCCGAACGGCACCAGAACCAAGATCAAAAAGCAGATTACGAACGCGTGGGCACAAACCTTGCGAACAAGTACTTTTTGGTGAGCGGTCATCTATTAAATTTTAACATTACGCCCGGTCATTTTCAGATTTATCCAGGCCAGGAAGCCGACGATGATGAAAAGTACGGTAGCGATCGCGCTAGCCAGGCCGTAATTGGTTCCCGAATCTCGAAAGGCTATGTTAAAGGTGTAATTAACGAGCAGATCCGTTTCGCCCGCGATCCCGCCACCGACCATTTTCGGGCCGCCGGCTGTGAGCAGGTAGATGAGGTTGAAGTTATTAAAGTTAAACGCGAAACTCGAGATCAGAATCGGGACAAGCGGGGGAAGTACAAGCGGCAAGGTCAACTCGAAAAAATCGACCAGAGGGTTGCTTCCGTCAATCGCACTGGCCTCATAAAGTGTAGACGGGATTGACTGCAACATCCCGGTGCAGATTAACATCATATAGGGATATCCCAGCCAGAGATTGACGAGCAAAATCATCCCACGCGCCCCCCACGGATTGGTTTCCCACTCTGGAGCGAAACCGAAAATGCCCCGCAAAAACTCATTGACCGCGCCGAATTCCTGATTGAACAGCCCTCTGAAGATCAGGATCGAAAGCACTGCCGGAACGGCGTAGGGGAGAATCAAGAGCGTCCGGTAGGCTCTTCGAAAACGCAGTTCTTTCCACTCGAGGATGACGGCAAGGAGCATCCCTAACGAGAAACTCGACAATACTGAGATCGCGGAGAAAGCGACTGTCCAAAGGAAAATCTTGAAGAAGGGCCCCTGAATCCGGGGATCGGTCAATATCCGGATGTAGTTGTCAAACCCGCTGAAAGTTCGGAATCCCACCCCGACTTTTTCGCCTTTATCATTGACGAAGTAGCCCTGCTTGAAGTCGGGCCGGATGATCGTCTTATCTTTTTTGTTGGTCAGCGTGCCGTCTGCATTAATGGTCCAAAGTCGCTCCCGGGAAGCGAACTTCTGCAGCCCTTGCATACCCACGAGCGTTCCATCGGGCAAAGAAAATTGGCGCCCACGCATCGGAATGAACAGTTTTTCCCGGGTGACTTGAGCGACTTCCAAGGCCCTGCCTTTAGGTTCTTCTCCATTAGCCAGCGCCCTTAGTATCCCCGGTTCTTGTTCCTCTTTCACCTGCTCGCCGGCTTTCAGCTCAAACGGCTCAGAAGCATAGCGTTTTGTGGGATCTTTCTCGTCTTCCAAATACAGGATAAAGCTGCCATCATCCTGGGCGTAGAGCTTGTAGGTGTAAGTCGCGTTACCGACGGGATAAGTTTCCTGCCGGAACAAGGCCAGAGATCGGTCGAAATAAAGTAAATTTTGAGAGCTGTACTTCGTGAAACTGAGAAACACCATGTAAACGATCGGAAAGATCACGAAGAGACCAAAACCCAGAAATCCCGGGAACAGATACCGGTAGGTATAACCCCAATCACAAAGGTAAATAAGAGCACCCAGACAGGTCACCACTAACATTGCGAGGGCGACCAAGAAGCTCCCCGCCAGGTAAATATTGAAGACCAGGTAAAGCACTGGTATGACCACCAGTGCTACCAGAATCTGGCGGATCGGGAGCCCTCCGTTAAAGCTCACTTTTCCATGTTCTTTTTGGCGTCATCCAGAGCGGCTTGGGGTGAGGCTTGCCCGTTGGCAGCAATCTGGAATGCAGTTGCCATGGAGCTCCAGAATTTGCCCATTTCTGGAATGTTCGGCATAACATCGCCATTCTGAGCGTTTTCGTAAGTCGCCTTGATCAAAGGATTTTTGGCGGCCATCTGGTCGGAAAGGGCTTTTAATGCGGGTACACCGATGGGCACGTCCGCATCGATCGTTTTCAGCCCGTCTGCGGTAGTGACATATTTCTCGAGAAACTGGACCGCGAGATCTCCGTTTGGCGTAGAGCGGTTAATAAGCCCCGTTAACACGCCCACGAACGGCTTACCGGGGTTACCGTCAACCCCCGGTAACGGGGCGAGATCGAAATTGATTCCGCTTTTACGGAGGTTGGCCCAAGCCCATGGGCCACTGACCATCATCGCCAGCTCCCCGCTGTTCATTTTTTGATCCATGACACTATAGGAAGCGCCTTTCGGCATGACGCCGGTGTTGATGAGATTCACGATCGCTTGCAATCCCTTGACCGCGCCAGCGTTATTGACGCCGATATCTTTGGTGTCATACCCGCCTGGGATTTTCTTGAATGGATACCCGCCGCCACTGGCGAGGAATGGCCAGCTGAAATAAGGCGTGCTGTAATCCCACATGATCGGAATGACGTTTGGATCCGAGGCCTTGAGTTCCTTGGCAAATCCAGGAAGGTCCGCAAGCTGAGTCGGTGGCGCGCCGGTGACGAATTTCTTGTTGTAAATTAATGAGATGGCTTCAAGCGCAAGGGGGTATCCCCAGATCTGTTTGTTGTGCGTGACGGCGTCCCAGGACATCGGGATAAAATTCGCCTTAAACTCGTCGCTAATGTTCAATGGCTTTAATAGGCCGGCGTCAGCCCATTCCCCGAGCCGGTCATGCGCCCAAAACACGATATCGGGCCCTTTGCCGCCCTGTGCCGCCGACTGAAATTTGTCGGTCAGCCCTTCCGGGGCCTCGACTTTAACCGGGATGCCGAGATCTTTTTCAAATTTTTTGCCGACTTCAGCCAGACCACGGTAACCTTTATCGCCATTAATCCAGACAAGGAGTTCACCATCGGTCCAGGCAAACGCCTGAACGGCAGAAAAAAGTAGAAACAGTCCGGAAAGGAGTTTTTTGGTCATACGCCTGGTCAAAACCTGGGGGTTAAAGAAAAATCTCCCCTCGCCGTGACCGGGGAGGGGAGATTAATTTAGAACCTAACCTAAAGAAGGCAACCTAAAACCAGATTTCCATCTGGCTACCAATTAGCCAGCCTTGGTTCTGGCCATGATTGTATGGAGGACCCGATCCGCTGGTGTTTCCACCTTCACCGGTTGGAGTGGTTGTTCCTTTCAGAGAATTGGTCCAGATAGAGTAAGTGGCGAACACGCGAATCTCAGGCCTCGTGAAGTATCCTCCCTTTGGCTTGATCGTCGGTGCAATGGTCATGATGCCGAATGATCCCGAGCGACCGAACGCGTTCGTGCCGGAATAACCGCGCACGTTGCTGACGTAGTTGTACCCCCCCTGTCCCTGGATCGCAAAATTGTCGGCGAACCAGTAGACCGGCCGGACGCCAACCGAAAGCAAATTGCTGGTTTGAGGGGCTTGGAGGAGTGTTTCGTGGGTGGTGGCTAATGTACCGCCGGAGGTCCCCCGGAAGCCCCACTGCCGGAAGCCTTGATTGCTCTGGTTCCAGTTTCCCCAGAGATCGAAGGAAAAGCAGTCGGTCACGTTCCAGACCCATTCCCAACCTGCTCGATATGTGTTGGCACTGCGAAGAGGATTGACGGAGCCAGCAAACACGCCGGGAGCAATCTCGTGGACGTTTGACGCAGGCCTCTTGAGTATGAAATTGTTCACGTCGGTCTCGAATGCACCGGTGTTATTACCGAAGCCCTCTGCCGAGAAGTTCGTTGCGCCATATCCGAAGAGCGCGAACAGCCTGAGATAGCTCTTGTTGCCATAATCATACTGCCAGACTGCGCCGCCTCCGATACCCCACGCATTCGACGAACGGACAATAATAGTATCCGTAGCCCCGTGGACATCGGTAAACGTTGTTCCACCGTTGGGAGTGACCTCCGCACCTTGGACGTAGTTTCCGATCAGGACCAACGCCAACTTGCCGAAGCCGATATCAATATCTTTGTAGCGAGCGTCCCAAGTCTGCATGAACTGGTCTCCGACTTCATTGAACTGGTTCGAATTGTTCAGCAAGTTGAGGTTGTCATGGTTCGCGCCTATCCAGGCCAGGTACAGATTGCCGGGACCCAGGTGGATATTATAGGCACCCACGCCGAACCCTGAAGTATCCAGCCAGAACCAGTCCTGCGGATCGGTGTTGTACCGGTCGTAGAACCTTTCGCCGCCCCAGAAGGTGATCTCAGGCGCACTCTTTATGACATTCTTCATCTCCGCGTAGGCTTCGCGCATACCCACTTGGAGATCGCTGTTTGTGCCGTTAAACCCTGAATTTCCGGTCGTGAGGAACGATTCGTGGAAAACACCGTGGGTAAAGAAGTTTGGAGTAAACCTGAACGAGACATCGGCCACATCAGGGCTATCGCCAAGAAGGTGAGCCTGAGCAAAGCTCGGTTCCATGTAGAAGTCGTTTTCGTTACCGAGACGAAACCGGCCGCCTGGGTTATCCGGTACCTCAAAGTTAAAAGTGCCGGCACCGCCATTGCCGTTAAACAGGAACCCGGCACGGACGTACATGGCGAACGTGAAATTGCGAGTGAGCGATTTCAGGAAAGACTCGTCCAGCATCGGGGCTGGAGCCTTGCCCGGCCCTTCGACTCCATTCGCATCGGTCAAGACGCGAGTGTTGAGGATCGAACCGCTACTAGCATTCGATTCGAGTGCCTTCATCTTGGCCTCCATGGCCTCGATCCGCTGCTCGTACTGTCTCTGCATCTGATTCATCTGCGACTTGAGCGCGTCAACGTCACTCTGACCGGCGCTTTGAGCGAAAAGCGCGTCAGTGGTCAGTAGCGTCAATCCGGCTACTAACGTAAACTTCAAACAACGTATTCCTGGCGAATGAACCGGGGAATCCATCTCTCGTGTTTTTCTTGGTTAAGGGTAAGGGAGTTAATGAAGGACAACACGAGCTTTAGCGGAGATGGAAGAAGTTTGTCGAGAACAAATTTTAAAAAACTTTGAACATTTTTTATCGGGGGCTGTCTTTTTCTTGTTCCGCTGTCGCCGTTAATCCTCGGGTTTGAGTCGGGTTGGGCTTCTTAGGCGAGCGATGCAGGCTAGCGGTCATGCCGTTCGGAGCAGGTCAAAGTGGAAGTTGATTCCGCCGGAACGTCAGGCTTGACGAGTGCCGCCGAGGATGTTTATACCGGCGCGATGAAGATTGTGAAATACTTCGCCTTAGCGGCTTTAGCCGCGGCGACGCTTGCAGCTTCTGCCTGTTGTTTGGGAGAGAAGGCTCCACCGCCGCCACCACCGCCGGCTCCGACCGGAAAGTAAGGTCTCGGACCTTAGGAGAATTGCACCCGCCTCAGTTGGCTCTGAGGCGGGCTCTTCTATCGGGCCTCGCGGGCCAGTTTCATTTGACGCGAGCATAGGCGTACTTCATCTGCGGATTACCAGGTGGATAATCGGTTCGAATAATCAGGGTGGCGGCCGCCTGTTGCGTTAAGTTTTCGGGAGTAACCTGCGCCTCGTACTGCTTACCCGGTATGACCTCCCTCAATTTGACTTTTATCGCGGGATTATCTGAGCTGACAGAAACAATCTTTACAGCCGTGTCGCCGGCAACCGCGATTCGGATGGCTTTGGGACCAGGTTGCTCACCGACGCGCCATAGCACCAATTGCGGCACGACGCTCACCCGTTCCTGAATGTTTACATGCAATTTCAGGACGGTCGGTTGTCCCGGTGCCGCCGAAGTTGAAACCATTATCCTTTTATCCTGCCTTCCCGTGTGACCGTAAAAGGCGTATCTGGTGGCGATTTCTCCCGGTTCCCCCGGGGCATACTCGTTCTTGGCGAGAGCCGCGGTCGTGCATCCGCAGGAGGTTAGCACA
>JAFAJU010000254.1 GCA_019236035.1 Verrucomicrobiota bacterium
TACGATACGAAAGTACTGAGATCGCAGGCCGCAACTGCGCAGACCAGCGGGAGTATATATTTGTTCATAACGAAGCCAAAATCTTTGGACTCTATTTGAGTCCCCCTTATTCAACCCCGAATATTGATTTAAAGGCCGCTGCCCGCACCCTAAAAAACAGTTGGAGTAAAGGTTCACTTTGGAATTGATTCAACCATGAGTTCTCCGGTCCGGGTTCGTTTCGCGCCTTCGCCTACTGGCTTCCTGCATGTAGGAGGCGCGAGAACAGCCCTGTTTAATTGGCTCTTCGCCCGGCATAACCAAGGCACGTTTTTACTGCGAATTGAGGATACGGACAAGAGCCGGGAACACGATCAGGCCGTGCAGGTCATCTATGACGGCTTGCGGTGGCTTGACCTCGATTGGGACGAAGGCGCTGGAGTCGGCGGCAACTATGGCCCTTATTTCCAAAGCGAGCGAAATGCGATTTACGAAAATTACTTGCAGCTGCTGCAGACAAAAGGAGTCGTCTATTCGGATGAGGGCGCTCTTCGTTTCCGGTCTGCTCGGAAATCTGTTATTGTCGACGATCTGGTGTGTGGACGGATTGAATTCGACCGAAGCACAGATCCAGACATGACGATTCGACGGCCGGACGGATCGTGGATCTTTCATTTTGTCAACGTGGTCGACGATATCGAGATGAAAATCTCTCATGTGATTAGAGGCGAAGACCATCTGACTAATACCGCGAAACACATCGAGATTTATGAGGCGCTCGGCGTGCGTCCGCCGCGGTTCGCACACATTCCGCTTATCCTGAATCGGGATGGTTCGAAGATGAGTAAGCGCGACGAGGGTTCCAGCATCACGAGTTACATCGAGCAAGGATATGCCCCCGAAGCTGTCCGAAACTATCTCTGTCTCCTTGGATGGTCCCCGAAAGACAACCGTGAAAAGATTGAGATTGAGGAAGTGATTAAATTGTTTGATCTGGCAACCATTAATCGCCGCAACGCCGCGTTCGACCTTGACAAATGTAATTGGTTAAACGGTCAGTATGTGCTGCAAATGCCTTTGGGCCGCTTCTGGGAGCTTAGCGAACCGTTCGTCCGAAAAGCCGATATTCCAATCTCGGACCAACGCTATCTCTTTAAGGTCCTGGAGATCGTAAAGGAGAAGATAAAGTTCTTCCGGGATGTTCCGGACTGGATCGGCTACTTTTTTACGGAGAAATATGCTTTTGATCCGGACGCCGTGGCAAAGACGTTAAAAAGCCCGGGAGCGCTTGGTCGTCTCAGGCAGCTTCGCGAGAGGTATGCGGCGCAGAAAGACTGGTCAGCAGCGGGTCTCGAAGCAGCCCTCAAACAACTTGGAGCGGAGGTCGGATGTAAGACTGGCGATTTAGTGCACCCAGCGCGCGTGGCGGTGAGCGGTCGATCAGTTGGTCCGAGCCTCTATCACATGCTGGAAGTCATGGGCCAAGCACGAGCGCTGCAGCGGATGGGTCGGGCAATTCAAGAGTTCAGTTAACGAATGAGCTCGCTTACACTTCAGGGGTTGCGTGATCACGAGGATCGGGAGCTTCGCCTTCTGGTGATCGGAGATCCGGTGGACCACTCTCTCTCTCCGCCGATGCACAATGCGGGCCTTGAGTTTCTTCATCTGCCGTACCGTTACGGGCGCTTGCGTATCAGCCCTGAAGATCTCGGAGAGGCCTTCCACGTTCTGCGCAGCCGGAATTTTATCGGATGGAATCTGACTTTGCCGCATAAATTAACGGCTGTAAATCTGATGGACGGACTTGATCCGCTGGCCGAGCGCCTTGGCGCCGTGAACACAGTTGTAAATCAATCCGGAAGACTATTCGGCTTCAACACGGACGGCAAAGGATTTGTGGCTGCGGTGAGGGAGGCGTTCGCGTGCGAATTGCCGTCGGTTCGGATTGCTCTTTTGGGCGCCGGTGGAGGAGCGGGACAGGCAGCGGCCCGTTACCTTTCGGAGCTCGGTGTCCCGACGTTGATCTTATTAAATCGAACTGCGGCAAAGGCCGAGCTTCTCGCTCACGAACTGGCCCGCACCTCGAAAACAGAGATCCGCGTGGAACCTTGGGAGAATTTCCCGCATGTCTGCGGCGAGGTTGATCTGATCGTGAATGCATCTTCCGCCGGTTTGGATGGGGAGCCCGTTCACGAGGCATTGCATTCGATCGGATCGCGGCATCTCGTTTTCGACATGGTGTACGGACCACAGGAAACGTCTCTGGTGCGCTTCGCCCGGGAGAGGGGAGCCAGATCTGTAGATGGGCTGCTGATGTTATTGTATCAGGGATTGTTCGCTTTCGAGATCTGGTTCGGAAAACCAGCCCCAGGACAAGTCATGCGTAAAGCTTTGTTTAAGGCGGCCGGCCGGGATTGAGTGCCAGTGCCAGTGTCAGTGCCAGAAGTGAGAGGGAAGCGCCGAAGAACGCCGAAAGCGCCGAGAAAGGAAACGGTAAAACGGTGAACGACGAGCGCTTCACTGACACCGGCACTCCCACTCCCCCTGACACTTTCAGTTGTGGTTCGCCGGAAGGGTTGTAACGTTGCGCGGTCAATCGGTCATGGCATTTGTTGAACCACTAATTGAGATCGCGAAGGCTAGTGGGTGCTCGGACTTGGATGCATGCCGGAACATCATTCAGGCTGCTGCC
>JAFAJU010000345.1 GCA_019236035.1 Verrucomicrobiota bacterium
CAACGTCCTATTGCTTTGCGTTGGAGCGTTCCTGATCCAGTTTTTTGTCCAGGGCGCCTGGGCGGTCATTCCCGTTCATTTGAACGAGCTCTCACCGGATTCAGTGAGAGCAACGTTTCCGGGCTTTACCTATCAACTGGGTAACCTCTTCGCATCAAAAAACGGGACTATCCAGACCACATTCGCGGTATCACTCGGGAACAATTACGGTTTGGCACTCGCCACCACTGCAGCTATCGTGGCTTCCGCTGTCGCTATCATTACGTCCCTCGGCCCCGAGGCGCACCGCGTGAAGTTTGGCGGCGGGCACGGGTCGTCAGACAGGTAGGGTCGCGCTCCCGCGCGACCGGCGCGGCCCGCATAAAGATTAAGAAACACCTACGTAGCGCTCATATAAGCTCAACGCCGGACGCGCGGGAGCGCGACCCTACCGGTATTTTGTTGCCGCTCAACGTTTCAGCATTTATTTCGTATTCTAAAGTAACTCCCCAAATGAATAAGGCTCGAATCATTCTTGACTCTGATTTTGCTGTTTCCGAAGTCGACCGCCGCCTGTTTGGAGTGTTCGTCGAACATTTAGGTCGATGCGTTTATACCGGCATCTTCGAACCGGGACATCCGACGGCTGACAAAAACGGGTTTCGTCATGACGTACTCGACCTGGTGCGGGAACTCGGCCCGACGATCGTCCGTTATCCAGGCGGTAACTTTCTTTCAGGCTACAACTGGGAAGATGGCGTCGGCCCGGTCGATGAGCGCCCTGTCCGTCTCGATTTAGCGTGGCTGAGCACAGAAACGAACAGATTCGGTACCAATGAATTCATCGAGTGGTGCCGGGCGGCCGGTATTGAGCCAATGCTCGGAGTGAATCTCGGCACCCGAAGTCCTGATGAAGCGAGGGAGTACGTGGAATACTGCAACCATCCGGGAGGATCTCACTGGAGCGATCGGCGGGCGACGCACGGCTACCGGGAGCCGCACGCCGTGAAGTTCTGGTGCCTGGGCAACGAGATGGATGGTCCCTGGCAAATCTGCCACAAGACAGCCACGGAGTACGGTCGCGTCGCCAAGGAGGCGGCCAAGGTGATGAAATGGGTCGATCCCTCAATTCAGGTGGCCGCTTGCGGGTCGTCACATCGTGCTATGCCTACGTTTGGCGCCTGGGAGCAAGAGGTGATGGAACACACATTCGAGGAAGTCGATTTTCTCTCGCTCCATATGTATTACCAGAATCCTTACAACGATGTCAGGGAATTCCTCGCTAACATCGAAATCATGGATCGCTTTATTAATGAGGCTGTTTCGGTTTGTGATGCGGTCGCGGCCAAGCGGCGGTCTCCGAAGCGAATGATGCTCTCTTTCGATGAGTGGAACGTCTGGTACAAAGCCCGGACGGACGAGGACCATAGCAAGCCCGGCTGGCCTGTGGCCCCTCGACTGATTGAAGAAAACTACGATTTGCAAGATGCCTTGATGGTGGGAGGCGCACTTATCGTACTGCTGAACAACTCGGATCGAGTCAAGGCGGCGTGTCTCGCCCAGCTCGTGAATGTGATTGGAGCCATATTTACCGAACCCGGAGGAGCCGCCTGGCGACAAACGATTTTTCATCCTTTCAAACTGGTGGCCCAAAACGCGCACGGCACGGTCCTGCAGACGAAAGTTCAATCGACTCAATTTGAAACCAAAACCGCTGGGCCAATTGATAATATCGTCGCGTCCGCAGTGCATAACGCGAATCAGCGAAAAGTGATTCTCTTCGTATTAAGCCGGGAAACTGCTGATTCGGTGGACCTATCGATCGAACTGCGCGGCTTCCCGCAAAGCAAAGCGTGCGAGTCACTTGAAATTGCTGGATCCGATCTTCTGCTGACCAACACTGCGCAAAGACCCGATGCGGTGCAACCGCGCGAAACCGAGAACTTTTCCCTCCAGCCCAACAGCATTATCGCCAAGCTGCGGCCCTTATCCTGGAATTTTCTGTCGCTTTCTTACTAGTATTTATTAGCTGGCAAAGGTGTCTATAAAACAGGTCGTGCACAATTTTCTTCTAAACAGCCGCTGAACGTCTGCTTGAGAGCCTGTTTTTAAATTCTTCTTTTCAAAAAGCAGCGGAATTATCCGGCGTAGCCGGAGGATTCTGCTGCCTGAGCCTGCATCGCTCACAAATCTCTGAAGATTTGTGAGCGATGCAGGCTCAGGTAAAATCCCTTGATCGGTGGCCCATTTTTTTTTATACCAAAAAAAATGTTCCCCTCCATGAAAAGACCTATCTATTGCCTGAAAGCATGTTGTTCTTGGAAGGTTGTGCTTACCACTCCAACCGAAGTAACATATTGGGCCTCTCTCGGGTGGCCCCGACTGAGTCCGGATGAAACAGATCGTCGAGGCGCTCACGAAGATCTTCACCGAGGCAAAGCCTACCAAAAGGAGGACTAACGGATGCGCACACTGAAAATGCTGGCGTTTATGCTGAGCAGTCTTCTGTTCGGCGAGCACGCGATCGCGCAGGCCGATTTTCTCGCGGGCATACCGCGAAACGAGGTTCTGATCGCCGAAAATCCGGAGGGTAGAATCACCAATTCGACTTGGTTTAACATTTGGGTCGTGAACCACGGCAGCAATTCGAACGGCCTGCAGCAACTTGGTCTGGATACGCTGTGGTACATCGATGCCGATGCCGGCATCGATGGTGTCTGGGACAATTCCCTGGCCAGCGAAAAACCAATCTACAATGCCGACTTCACCGAGATGACGGTGAAGCTGCGCGATGGCATCTTTTGGAGCGACGGCGTCGAATTCACCGCCGATGACGTGGTCTACACGGTTGAGACGCAGATGAAGGACCCAACCATGGTTTGGGGACCCGCCTTCCAGGCGAGCGTCGATACAGTGACAGCGCCGGACCCGAAAACCGTCCTATTCAAACTGAAGAGGCCTAATTCACGGTTCCACGCCATTTTCACCGTGCGGTGGAACGCGGCTTGGATTATGCCCAAACACATTTTCGAGAAACAGCCAGACCCGACCAAGTTCAATTTCAATCCGCCTGTCACTCTCGGTCCCTACACGTTGAAAAGCTTCGATCCGAACGGCGAATGGTACATCTGGCAGCGGCGCGACGATTGGAAGCGGACGACGCTCGCCCGCTTCGGTGAGCCCGGACCGAAATATGTGGCCTATATCGACCCAGGGCCTCCGGACAAGCGGGTTATCATGCAACTCAATCACGAGCTGGACATCATCCACGACACCACGCCCGAGGGAATGTTCACCCTGGCCAAGCAATCGCCGTCGTCGCACGGCTGGTTCAAAGGCTTCCCCTATGCCCATCCGGACCCGACGCTGCCGGCCGTCATTCTCAACAATGAAGTCGAGATGTTCAAGAATCGGGATGTGCGGTGGGCGCTCGCGCTTCTCATCGACATGAAGGCGGTGTCTCTGGCCTCGTATCGGGGCGCTGCGACGATTTCGGCGATCGCTGTACCGCCAACCGGACTTTACCCCAAATACTATTTCGATCCGCTCGAGGACTGGCTGAAGAACTTCGAGATCGACACCGGCAAGTCGAAGTATAAACCATATGATCCGACCGTCGCCCAACAGATTGCCGACTCGCTACGCCCCTCGATGGGAGAACGGATCCCGAAGGACCCGAAGGAAATAGCGACCGCTTTCGGTCGGGGCTGGTGGAAGCCTAATCCCGAAGTCGCGACCGAGCTCCTCGAGCGAGCAGGCTTTAAGAAAGAGGGCAACCGGTGGCTGAAGCCCGACGGCACGCCATTCTCGATCACCTTGCTCGTGGAAGGCGACCAGCGGCCGGTCATGACCCGTGCGGGGACGATGATTGCTCAACAATGGCGGCAGTTCGGGATCGATGCGAAGACGCAGGCCTATCCGAGCGACTTTTTCCCGCGGGTCGCATCTGGTGATTTCGAGGCCGCGATGGCGTGGAGCGTCGAGACTTGGGGCGGCCATCCCGACCTGTCATTCTTTCTTGATAGCTGGCATTCAGAGTTTTTGAAGCCGGCGGGAGAAAGACAGCCGCCACGAAACTGGCAGCGCTATTCGAATCCTGAACTGGACAAGATCATCGAGCAGATCCGTGCCATCGGTTTCGACGATCCGAAGGGCGTGGAACTCGGCCAGGAGTTTATAAAGCTGGCCGTGAGGGAAATGCCCATGATCCCGCTCATGTCGTACAACGTGTTCACGGTTATGGACACAACCTATTGGACCGGCTTCCCCAGCGCCGAAACGGATCCATATACCGATCCGGTGCCGAACTGGGCCAATACGAAATACATGATGGTCAAATTGAAGCCGGCCCAACCAAAATAAAATCGCCGTAACCCAAGTGAAAGAGTGGCCCCGAGCTTCTTTACTCGGGGCCGAGATTGAGTTCGCGAGCATGAGGACCTACGCCCGATATTTTCTCCGCCGCTTAGGGCAGTTCGTGTTCGTGGTCTTTGTCGGTATCAACATCGTTTTTTTTGTGACCCACGCTACGCCGGTCGACCCTGTCGAGCAGGCGATCAGTTCCGCGACGCAGTTCGGCCATTCTGACCCCCGAGCCGTGGAGATCATGCGTAAAGCGTTACGCGAGCTGTATGGTCTCGATGGAACGATCCTGCAGCAATATGTGCGCTTCTGGACGCGCCTGGCCACTGGTGACTTTGGTCCCTCCCTTTCGGCTTTTCCTACGCCGGTTTCGGTGCTGATTCGCCAGTCGCTGCCTTGGACGGTTGGGCTGCTTTTCACGTCCACGCTGATTGCGTGGGGCGTGGGCAATTCCCTGGGAGGCCTCGCAGGCTACTATCGCAAGAACCGGTTGCTGAAAGCGGTCGGGATCGCGGCAACCGGCCTGCAGCCTATCCCGAGTTACATTATGTCCTTGGTCGTGCTCATCCTATTCGGGTACATCTGGCCAATCCTGCCAATCAGCGGCGGATTCCAGATGAACGTCAGTCCTGATCTCAGCATCCCATTCGTGTCGAGCGTCATCATGCACTCCATATTGCCGGTCCTGTCGCTCGTCCTCATTACGATAGGCGCTTGGTTTGTCGGCATGCGCTCGCTGGTGTCGAACATCGTCACCGAAGACTATGTCGTTTATGCGGAGTTGGCCGGCGTCAATCGGCGCCGGATTCTCACCTCCTACATCATGCGCAATGCGCTTACGCCTCAACTGACGGGTTTGGCCTTGTCGCTCGGTGCGATCTTCAACGGCGCGATCATCACCGAGTTTGTATTCGGCTATCCCGGGCTGGGCACGTTGCTGGTGCGCGGCGTCAACTCGGGCGACTACAGCCTGGTCCTCGGCATCGCGTCGATCTCCATCGTCGCCGTCGCAACCGCGGTCTTCGTTATCGATTTGCTCTATCCGCTACTCGACCCGCGTGTAAAAGTCGAATAGGCCATGCTAAGAGTTTTCCGCGACCTTTTCCGTTACAATCGCGAATTCGCTGCCGGGACGATTCTCGTGCTGATCGTTCTCTCCCTCGTAGTGGCATCGTTCTTTTCCCCCTATCCGCCCCAGGACAGCTATGTCGTCCCTCCTGACGTGCCACCCTGCTGGGCATACCCGCTTGGAACCAATTCGCGCGGCCAGGATGTCTTCTGGCAGCTCACGGTCGCGATCCGGAACAGCCTGCTTTTCGGAATCGCTGTCGCCTTTCTGAGCCGGATCATCTCGCTGGCGATCGGGCTGGTGTCGGGCTATACCGGAGGCCTAGTCGACCGGGTGCTGATGTCGATCAACGATACATTCGTCGTTATCCCCCAATTCCCGATCCTTACGCTCTTTTATTTCATGATGCACGACCACATGTCCTGGACGTTGCTTGCGCTGGCCATGGCGTCCCTCGGCTGGCCGTATGACGCCCGCCTAATTCGATCCGTCGCGTTGAGTCTGCGGAACCGCGAATTCACCGCGCAAAGCGTGTTTTCCGGGATGAGCACGCGCCAGATCCTGCTCGAGGAGCACTTACCCTATGTTTTGCCGATCGTCTTCTCGACAACCATGAACAACATTAATTGGTCCATCGGTCTGGAGGTGACACTGTCGGTGATAGGCTTCACCAACATCGAGACGCCAACCATCGGGACGATGATCTATTGGGCAAATCAGCACACGGCCATGGTGGCGGGAATCTGGTGGTGGGTGGTGGCCCCGGTGGCAACGGTAATCATGACCTTTATCGGACTGTTCCTGCTTTCGGTCTCGATGAACGAGTTTATCGATCCGCGCAGCCGGCTTGCTCGCATGGGAGTTTGAGCTGATGGATGTCGCGCTGTCAGTCCGTGATCTTCGCGCCTATTACCTGACGTCTCATTTTGGTGTCGAGCGCGAGGTGCGCGCCGTCGACGACATCACGCTGTCCGTTGAGAAGAAGGAGATCTACGGGATCGCCGGCGAATCGAGTTGTGGTAAGTCGACCTTTATCAGAACCATCGCCGCTGCTATCCGTCCGCCGCTGCGCGTTCTGGGGGGCTCCATCAGGTACAGCTTCCTTGATCGCGACCTTTACGACCTGGACGAAAGGGCGCTCACCGAGATGCGCTGGAAGCACCTCTCCTGCATTCTACAAGGCTCGATGAACGTGCTCAATCCTGTCCGCCGCGTCCGCGAATCGTTCAAGGATTTCGCCTCTCCGCATATGGGACTCGCTCGATCTGTATTCTTCGACGCCGTGAAAGCGCATCTCAATCGTCTTCGGCTTTCGCCAACGGTGCTTTCCGCTTTTCCGCACGAGCTTTCGGGCGGCATGCGCCAGCGTGTCGCCATCGCGCTCGCCACCGTTTGCCGGCCTGAATTCATCATCGCCGACGAGCCGACCACAGCGCTGGACGTCGTGGTTCAGAAGGATGTTTTGGCGCTGATCCTCGAAATGCAGCGCGAGATCGGCTCGTCGATGATCTTCGTAACGCACGATCTGACGGTTCACGCCAATATTTCCAATCGGCTGGGCATCATGTACGCGGGCCGATTGGTCGAGGAAGGCTCCACCCGCGATATCCTTCGCGATCCGATGCATCCTTACACCCGGCATCTGATCGCCAGCCTCCCCCGGATCGGGGACGTTACGCCGAAGAAGGGGCTGTCAGGAGCACCGCCGAGTCTCGCCGACCCGCCCTCAGGGTGTCGCTTCCACCCACGCTGCCCGTTAGCGATGGATATTTGCCGCCAGGCCCATCCCGAACTGACCGCGCTTGCCCCGGGTCGGCGGGTGGCTTGCTACGCCGTTAGCCCCCTTGTGCAACCTGCTCACGAAGCCGCCGCAGCGCGCAAGGCAACCAAGGCGGACAAGTCCGCAGCCTTTCTCCAGTGACCCACCTGCTTTACGTCGAGCATCTGACCAGGACCTTTGCCATGGGTGGCCTCCTTGGCCGCACCCGATTTGCGGCCATCGATGACGTCAGTTTTTCGCTGGAAGCCGCCCGCCCGGAAATCTTCGCGATCATCGGCGAATCCGGCAGCGGGAAGACAACCCTTGCGCGGATGATCCTCAACACGCTGGCGCCGAGCAAGGGCATTATCCGTTTTCTCGGCGAGGACATCTCCAGGTTCCGCGGCCGGCGGGAGCAGCTGCAATTCATGCGGAAAGTGCAGCCTATCTTCCAGAACCCGTTTGAGGCCTTCAACCCGCTCAAACGCGTCGATCGCTACCTATTTGCTTCCGCTTATCACTTTGCCGGACACCACGGCCGTGCTGGGCGCGAAGCCGCCGCCGACGAGGCCCTGAAGAAAGTTGGCCTGTCGCTGGCGGAGGTGAAAGGGCGTTTCCCACATGAACTTTCGGGAGGCCAGCTTCAGCGGGCCGCGATCGCGCGCGCGCTCATATCGTCGCCCGCTCTTATCGTCGCCGACGAGCCGGTATCGATGGTCGATGCCTCGCTCCGCATGTCGATCGTCAACCTATTCAAAACCCTCCGCGACGAGTTGAGAGTATCGATCATCTACATAACTCATGACCTCGCTACTGCTTACTACATCAGCGACCGCGTGCTGATCATGCAGAAAGGCAAGGTCGTCGAGACCGGACCCGCCCGGCAGGTTCTGTCCAACCCCCAACATCCCTACACCGTCCTGCTCAGGGAATCGATTCTGTCACCGGACGACGTCGACAAATCACATCTCGCCGGAGCGGCATAGGTTTGTTCTCGAATCCTTAATTCAAAAACACTTTCCGAAGTTCGGGGAATCGTGCTCGTGCTCGATCTGTGGGACTTCGGCGCTGAAAAGAGAGTCCGATCCTTTGGCAATTATTTGTTCCATCACTCTGACCGCGAGAAATCCTCGAGGACGAGTACGAGCAGGAGCACGAGCACGACTTCCCAGCTTCGGCATTTAGGTTAAAAACAGGCTCTTATGCAGAAGCACAGCGCCTGTTTAAGCCCTTTCTACTCCGCAACGAGCGCGCGAAACGCGCCTCAACCCCCTCCATTGATTTTGAAATACCCTTGATCGCACGCCCAATTTTTTCTATATCGCAAATAAATGTCTCCCCCAATGAAAAAAGCTATCTACTGCCTGGCGGCGTGTTTTTCTTCGACGGTTGCGCTCACCGCTCCAACCGAACTTACGTATTGGGATTTTCTCGGTGGCGGCGATGGAATCCGCATGAAACAGATCGTGGAGGAATTTAATAAGAGTCAAAATGAAATCCACGTCAACGAGTCGACGCTCACGTGGGGCGAACCGTTCTACACCAAGGTTCACACTGCGGTTGTCGCCGGCCAGACACCGGACGTGATGACCTACCATCTGTCACACTTCGCCACCGGAATCACCGCCAAAGACCTGAGGCCCATTACCACCGAGGAACTTGCTCAAGCCGGTCTCAAGGCAGCCGACTTCCAAAAATCGCTGGTCGACAGGTCGCTTGAGCTCAGCAAGAAATACGGACAGTCGGACCAACTTTTCGGGGTTCCACTCGATATCCATACCCTCGTTTTATACTATAACAAAACTGCTCTCCAGAAGGCGGGATTGCTGGGCTCAGATGGCAAGCCGACCGGTCTCGATGGCATGGACGCGTTTACAAAGATGTTGACCGAAGCGAAAGCAAAAACGCACCTTATACCCGTATCCGAAAACATCTATTCAGAGGATCCCGCATCCCTGTGGCGCCTCTGGTACACCTTCTTCAGACAGCAGGGTGGCGATTTTTTGAAAAACGGCGAGTTGAGCTTCGACGACGTCGCCAGTCAAGGAACGAAGTCGTTGCAGATGATAGCCGATTGGGCAAAACAAGGATTGATCCCGAAAAACACCGGCTATTCCTCGATGGTTGCGCTATTTTCGGCCGGTCGTGCCGTCTTCATGATCAACGGCAACTGGGAAGTACCTACCATGGTCGATCTGCAAAAGCAGGGCAAGCTGCCTTTTGAATACGGCGTCGCAGCGATGCCAACATTTTTTGATAATCAGAATACCTGGGCCGACTCCCACCAGTTGGCCATACCGAACAATGAGAAGACGCCGCCGT
>JAFAJU010000441.1 GCA_019236035.1 Verrucomicrobiota bacterium
ACTCTGGCCGGCCGAACCGGTAAACCGAATTCTTATCGTATCCGGCGGAAGCCCTTTCGCTCCATATTTCTTGGCGACCACCGAACTCAACATCGTGCCGGCTGTGCGATCGCAATTTTTGATTGGAACGTCAATCGCAACCGGTTCCTGGCGCTCAATGGCTGGCGCTGCGAGTTCGATCAGCCGGTGATCGAGCTTGCTTTCGAGCTTATGATCTTGATCACGGATCTTTCGGGGAAGATCATGCGACGGCTGTTGATAAAGCAGTTGCGAAAGTTCGATCCGCCCGTTTTTGGGATGCCGGACTTCACGCTGACGAAGTTTGTCAACACGGCCAATCATTTCGTTCATGGTGCGAAACCCGAGCACAGCCATGATTTCCCGAACCTCATGGCCGACAAAGCGCATGTAGTTCACCAGGTGCCCGGGTTTACCGGCAAATTTAGCGCGCAGCCGTGGATCCTGAGTCGCAATACCGACGGAGCAGGTGTTGCAATGACATTTGCGCAGCATTATGCAGCCCAGGGCCACTAATGGCGCGGTGCCGAAGCCGAATTCCTCGGCGCCCAGCAGGGCCGCAATGGCGACGTCTCGTCCAGTCTTCAAGCCGCCGTCCACCCGCACACGGATGCGTGAGCGCAGATTATTGGCCAGCAACACCTGCTGCGTCTCGGCTAGTCCTAGCTCCCAGGGTGCGCCGGCACATTTGATGGAGGTTTTGATGGCCGCGCCGGTGCCTCCGGAGTCACCGGCAATCAGCACCGCATCAGCGCGCGCCTTGGCCACCCCTGCCGCGATCGTGCCGACACCGGCTTCGGAGACGAGTTTCACATGAACTTCCGCCGCAGGATTCGAACACTTCAGGTCATGGATCAACTGCGCCAAGTCCTCGATCGAGTAAATGTCATGGTGTGGCGGTGGCGAAATAAGCCCGACGCCGGGCGTCGTAAACCGCACGGAAGCGATCTCTTCGCTGACCTTTGGACCGGGAAGCTCTCCACCTTCGCCCGGCTTCGCGCCTTGCGCCATTTTGATCTCAATTTGCTTAGCGTGTACCAGATAGTTGATCGTTACACCGAATCGACCGCTCGCTACCTGCTTCATAGAGCATTCTCGCTCGGTGCCGAAGCGGTCGACCTGTTCGCCCCCCTCTCCGGTACCGGCTTTACCGCCGATTCGATTCATCGCAATTGCGAGCGCCTCATGTGCTTCGGAGCTCAATGCTCCGTGTGACATGGAGCCGGTCGAAAAACGTTTCCAGATTTCCTCGACCGGCTCTACTTCGCTGATCGGGATCGACTCATGTTCGTCGATATCGAAATCGAGCAAACCACGGATCGTCTGAAGGCGTTCTTCCTGATCATTCAAGAAGCTCGCGAACTCGCGATAGGCTTCGTAATTTCCGGTGCGCGCAGCGTGCTGGAGCTTGCCAACCGTAAGAGGATTCCATTGATGCAGTTCGCCATCGCGTCGCCAGTAGAGATCGCCGCCGGCATCAAGTGGGAGATTTCCGGCTAACTTCTCGCCAAAGGCTAGTTCGTGTTGTTCGAGCAGTTCGCGTTCAATCTGTTCCAGCCCAACGCCTTCGAGGTATGCGGTTGTCCCGGAAAAATATTCCCGAACCAAATCGTGATCGAGCCCGATGGCCTGGAAAACCTGAGCGCCTTTGTAGCTTTCGAGCGTCGAGATCCCCATCTTTGACATCACCTTGAGAAGGCCACCTTCAATTGCCTTTTTGAATGTCGCGATCGCCTCGTCTTTATCGCCGGTGAACCAGCTGTCGCGTGCCATTTGCGCGATACTCTGGTAGGCGAGCCATGGGTAAATCGCATCTGCGCCATATCCGATTAACGTACAGAAATGATGGACGGTACAGGGTTGGCCTGCCTCCAGAACGAGCGCTGCGCGCGTCCGGAGACCCTGCCGAATGAGATGGTGATGCAGGGCGCCGATGGCGAGCAGGTTTGGCAGAGCCACGCGTTCAGGTCCAATAAGCCGATCGGAAATGATCAGGATCTCGCAACCGTGTATGATAGCGTCGGCCGCGCGCCGCCGGAGCTCACCAATCGCAGTTTCAAGCGAACTGCCTTTTACGAAGGTCGCATCGATCAGGCAGGATCGAAACCCATCGAGATTCTTAATCGCAGACACCTCCGCTTGCGTAAGGATCGGCGATTCGAGGAAAAGCTGCCGGCAATGCTCGGGAGTTTCCTCAAGAAGATTACGTTGACGACCAATGTGACTTTCCAATGAAGTGACCAAGTCTTCCCGCAGATAGTCCAGCGGCGGGTTTGAGACCTGGGCGAACAGCTGAAGAAAATACTGGAACAGCGATTTGTGCCGCGTCGAGAGTACAGCCAAGGGGGCATCGTTGCCCATCGAGCCGATCGGGTCTTTACCCTCTTCGGCCATCGGCTGAACCAAGCAGCGCAGCGATTCCAGCGTGTAACCAAAGGCTCGCTGATTAGGGGTGACGTCCCCGACCTCCTCTGCCTTTATGTCGGGCTGAACAACATCCTTCAACCGGACGCGGTTTTCGGCCAACCATCCCGAGTAGTCGCGTCTTGTGAGTTCATCAAAGACCTCCTGTTCCGGCACAATTCGTCTTTCCAGGGTATCGGCGAGAAACATCTCCCCAGGTTTAAGCCGGCTTTGAAAAACGATCTCGCTCGCGGGGGTGTCGAGAACACCCGTTTCGCTGGCCATGATGAGAATGTTTCCGGTTGTGACGCAGTAGCGACAGGGCCGCAAACCATTTCGGTCAAGAATCGCTGCGACTCTGTATCCGTCGGTAGCAGCAATGAGCGCGGGGCCATCCCACGGCTCGATTATCGTAGAAAAATAATCGTAGAAAGCCCGCCTTTTGTCATCCATGAGTTTGTCTTTGTTCCAGGCTTCCGGAATTAGCATTCGGAGCGCGTGCGGCAGACTCCGACCCGACTCAAGCAACAGTTCGAGCACGTTGTCGAAGACCGCGGTGTCGCTTTGCGCGTCGGCCGTGATCGGCTTGATCATTTCGATGTCGTCGCCGAATATTTCGCTAGCCAGCGCCGCTTCGCGCGTCTTCATGCGGTTCAAATTTCCGCGCAACGTATTGATCTCTCCGTTGTGAACCGTCGTGCGATAAGGATGCGCCAGTTCCCAGGCGCCCAGTGTGTTTGTCCCAAAACGCGAATGCACCAGAACAAGGCTAGTCTTGATGCGGGGGTTTGAGAGATCGGGATAGTAAAGCTGCAACTGTGTACAGGTCAGCAGCCCTTTGTAAACTATCTTACGGCGATCGAGAGAACAGATATAAAATAATTCCTCGCCGCAGATCCCGGATTGTCTTA
>JAFAJU010000529.1 GCA_019236035.1 Verrucomicrobiota bacterium
ACGGCATCGGATTGATCTTCACGCCCCAGGGTCGAACACCAAATTTCACCCGCGTCCGGTTGCCGAGCAGGTTTTGCAGCTGGTCGCTGACGGGGAGGGCGAAGTCGGTCCCGGGCACTACGAGATGCCGGCGGGAATCCAGGGTCACCTCAAAGATATTCATCGGCGGCTCGCCAAGGAACCCGGCTACAAATTCGTTTGCAGGATGATTGAAAACTTCGAGCGGGGTATCGAACTGTTGCAGTTTCCCGTCGTTGAGCACCGCAATCCGATTCGCTAGCGCCATGGCTTCCAGTTGATCGTGTGTCACGATGATGGTTGTGAAGCGTTGCTCCGCATGCAGACGTTTGATTTCTGTCCGCATTTGAACTCGCAGCCGAGCATCCAGATGACTGAGTGGTTCATCGAGCAGAAGGACGGCCGGGCGCCGGATCATCGCCCGAGCCATGTTCACGCGTTGTTTCTGGCCGCTGCTGAGCGCAGCCGGCTTCAAGTCCAGTAGGTCCCCGATGTGTAGATATTTCGCGATCTCGGCGACACGCTTAGCGATATCTTTGCTAGCGACCCCGTGCGCCTTGAGATTGAAAGCAAGGTTATCCCGGACCTTGAGCGGGGGATAGAGCGCATAGTTCTCGAAAGCCAACCCGACACCGCGAGCTTTTGGATGGGTCTGATTGACCAACTTTGTGCCGATGACAATTTCGCCGGAAGTAACTGTTTCCAGACCTGCCACCATTCTGAGGGTAGTCGATTTGCCACATCCTGATGGGCCTAGCAGTGCAATGAATTCCCCATCGCGTATCTCCAGGCTCAGATCCGCCACTGCCGGCGGAGTTCCCGAATTATAAACCTTAGTCAGCTTCCGGAGGATGAGTTCAGCCATCGCCGGCCTCCTCCCTGATCAACTTAGATTTCGCAAGGAAAGCGCCCCGTTCTGAGTCGAAAAATAGGATTGCGTTTGGGTCGATTTTGAACTGGATGCGGCGATCGACATCGAACACACGGTGCCCGTCGAGTAAAGCACGAATGCGCGTACCATCGACCGACTCAATCGTGAGCACCGACTTGGTTCCCAACGGCTCGAAACTATAGACCAGCCCGTGGAAATTCCCTTTGTTGTTAATCTCGACAACGTCGACGTCCGATGGGCGCAGCCCTATTTTTACGGTTTCTGCACCATTCAGCAGCGGAACTACGTCCGAGGGAACGCCGACGGGTACGTTTTCCCCCAGGATCTGGAGCTCGGGCCGGCCGCCCGATTTCGAAGCGACTTTGGCGTCTATCACGTTGATCTCGGGATCTCCGAAGAGTTGAGCGACTTCTAGCGACGCCGGCATGAAATAGACTTCTTTCGGAGTGCCGACCTGCTGAATGCGACCCTGGTTAATCACGGCGATCCGATCTCCAAGGCTCATCGCTTCCAGGTAATCGTGAGTTACGTAAACGGTTGTTGTCCCGAGTTGGGATCGCATCTCTTTCAACTCGGCTCGCATGGAGTGCCGAAGCTTTGCATCGAGGTGACTCAGCGGCTCGTCCATCAAAAATACGTCCGGTTGGCGGACCAGGGCTCGGCCCAGGGCGGTACGTTGACGCTGTCCGTTACTAAGCGCCTGGATTGGACGCTGAAGCAAATGATCAATTTTCATGACCTTGGCACATCGCTTCACTCTATCTTCAACATCTTGCGGTGACTTGCGGTGCTTCGGGCTGCGCAGCGGGAACGCCATGTTGTCGAAAACAGTCATCTGCGGGTAAAGCGCATAACTCTCAAAAACCATCGCCACGTTCCGGTCGGCCGGTTCGAGGCCGTCCACATCTCGTCCGCCGATTCTAACACTACCCCGGTTCGGTGCCACGATCCCGGCGATCAGGCTCAGGGTCGTAGTTTTCCCGGCTCCCGCGGGGCCGAAGATAGTGATGAACTCTTTATCGGCGATATCGAGCGTGACATTCTCCACTCCCAGTCGTTTCCCGTACCACTTGGTCAGCCCGTGAAGTTGAACGCTTGCCATACCCCCTTAGCCTTTGACCGCTCCAAATGAGAGTCCGCGGACCAGATGCTTCTGAATCAAAAGAGCCAGGATCACCTCCGGTAAGGCCGAGATCGTCGCAGCCGCAGCTACTTGCCCGTAGTGCACGGTGTCAGACGCGAGAAAGCGAAGCGCTACTACGGTTGAAGTTTGGGCCCTTGCATCCGAGAGCAAAAGAGGAAATGTGAACGCGTTCCACGCGAAAATGAAACAGAGCAAACTTGCCGCGACAAGCCCCGGTTTGACTAACGGCAACAGTACTTTCAGAAAGACCTGCCACCAGCTGTAGCCGTCCAGTTGGGCCGCTGCCTCAATGTCCGGCGAGATATCTTCAAAATAACCGCGCAAAATCCAGATCAGCAATGGCAACGTGATTAGTTGATAGACCCAGATCAGGCCGAAGTAGGTGTCGTAAAGCCCGGTCCTTTGGTAAATCAGGAACAGCGGTAGAATGACCAGTATCTCTGGCGCGAACCGGAATGACAAAATTGTAAAGGCAATGTCTTCCTTCAGCCTAAAGTGAAACCGGGCCAGAGCATAGGCCGCGGGTACGCCGACTATCAGCGACAGAAGAACGGCCGAAATACTGACGAGCAGATTGTTCAAAAAAAAGTGCGGATAGTCGGATCGCAGGAAAACCGCGCTATAGTTTTCCATGGTGGGCGAAAAGATAAATGTCGTGGTGAACATTTGGCTGTCCGGCTTCAGGGACATGATGATCATCCATAGAAGCGGGAAGAGCGCGAATAACGCATAAACGAGAAGCAGGACCGTTTTTGAGACGCGTCCAACCAACGTGAAAATCGAAACGCTTTCGTTCATTTAAGCGACTCCTGAAGCGCGCTGCTGGGCCTTGCGCCAGAAGCCGATCAAAATAAAGCTGACCAGGTATACGATTAGGTAGAGAAACAGCATGATCGGAATGGCCTCAGCCAAGCCGTAAAATGGGAAGCCACGATTGTAGGCCAGCAGCGAGAGGCTCATCGTCGTATCTCCCGGACCGCCTTCGGTGAGAGCGAAGATAATACTGAACTCCTGAAGCGAAAGCATCAGCCGGAACACCAAGGTAATCAGCAAGACAGGCGCTAGCATCGGCAGAGTTAGGTTTTTGAAGACAAACCAGGGCGAACCGCCATCGATTAAGGCGGCTTCGTAAGGCGACTTCGGGAGCGACCGCAACCCTGCTAAAACCAGAATGATGACAAACGGCGTATAAACCCACGCGTCGATTAACACGAGCGAGAACATCGCAGTATCAGGGGATGCACCCCATTTAAAGTCACCTAACCCAACCCAGCTCATCGGTGTGCGCAGGATACCGACAGAGGGATTGGTCATCAGCTTCCAGATCAGGGTACCGATCACCGGGGCGATCATCAGAGGGAAAATCAGGATGATACGGAGAAATTTGGAGATTGGATTTTCTTCATTTAAGAGCAGCGCGACGCCGATTCCCAAAAGCATCTCAACGGTCGTGCACAGGAATGCATACTGCAGAGTAACGACGAGCGAATGCCAAAAATCGGGGTTCTGCAGCATCGAAACATAGTTGTCAAATCCGATAAATGAATAGTCCGAGCTCCGCAGCGTGAAATCGGTAAACGAGAGATAAATCGCCGCGACAAACGGAATCAGAATACCAAGAGTGAGTAGCAGGGTCGGAGCCAGGATGAGATAGGGGCGCAGCGCTTTTCGCTGCGCGTATTTTGCCGCCGATTTTGAAAGTTCCATCCCCGGCGTCTCGACAGATGGCTCGCCGGGCGGAACCAAAACGGTTGTTCTCATCCTTTTGCCTTTCCTGGAGCTTCGCAGTCGTTAAGGGACGCGCTCCCGCGCATCCGATGTGGTCTTTTCAACGACGCTCAAACATCCTCGATTAGGGCTGGGGCGCGGTCAACGCCCCAGCGCTTGGGACAGCAGATATTACTTCGAGGTTGACGGTTTCTTCTCGGGTTGCTCCAACTTTAGCTTGGAAGTGTTGCGGGTTATGCTCTTGGCCAACTCCGTCATAGCAGATTTCGGGTCCGCCCCTTGCAACACGATCTTCTGCAGGGTAGCCGCCCAGTTGGTGGTCGATTCGTCAAAGAAGGGCTGGGGCGTGAATTTCACTGACGTGTGCTCGATGATCGTATTAAACGTTTCAAGATAGCCTGGCGCCTTATCCATCACCGCCTTGAAATCCGCGTTATCCCATACCGATTTGCGAGGCGGATCGACTACACTCGCATTGATGGCCGCCCAGGTTCCGTGTTCTTTGCCGGTGAAGTATTGCATGAACAGCCAAGCGGCCTTCTTTTGCTTAGACGATTTGTTAATCGCAATCTGCCAGATCCATTCGTTGGCGCCTGCCGGATCTCCCTCTTTCATCACTGGAGGGGGCGCGAAAGCGATGTTACCGGCCTGGTCAGAACCCTTTTTCCCGTCAGGGGAGACCACATTCTGGAAGTATCCGAGGATGTCGGCATCAAATAGCATTGCGGCTTTCCCCGCGCCGAAATCCGCACCGCACTGGTACCAGGTGTAATTCGACCAGGCTGGTGGCCCACCGTCCTTCACCAGTTGAGCCCATTTCTTCGTAATTTCGATTGCCAGAGGTTGGTCGAGCGCGGATATCAACTTGCCGTCTTTGATTTCAAAGTCCTTGGCGCCGGCATTTGTGAATGTCGTCATATACCCGGGGTGAATCGTCGCCCAGTTTCGGGTTCCGCGGACGGCGACACCGTAAGATCCGGCACCGTTCCAGTCCTTGAGCTGCTTAGCCAAAGAATAGAGCTCATCGAATGTCTTCGGAACCTTCAAACCTTTTTCGTCAAAATACTTTTTGTTATACGCAAGTATGTTTGTCTCGAATCCCAGTGCGAGCGCCCATTGCGATCCGGTTCCGGTCTGGTGACCTGGGACCAGGTCCCATTTCCCGCCGTTCAAGACCCCCTCAAAGATGTCCTTCACGTCGTAATCCGGATTAGTCTGGGTCGGATCATTCAGATATTGGTCGAGTGCTTCCATATAGCCTGCACTCGCGTAATCCCAGAGCTGGTAGGTTCCCGTCATGAACACGTCTGGATTTCCGTTCTTCGAGGCGAGAGCAGTGGTCAGTTTATCGAAATAGTTTTCCTCCGGTGTCTCGGTGTACTCGACGTCAATTCCGGTGAGCTCCTTGAATTCAGGCAATCTCTTAATGATCGCATCTGCGTAGGGATGCTTGTTCAACATGACGACCAACTTTGTGCCCGAAGCCTGTTTCCAATCGAACTTGCTCTCTTCGGCTCTGGCAGAACCCGGGGACCCGGCCAACAGGATCGCGGCTCCGATGGACGCCACGACAAATGCAAACTTGGGGGAACGAATTCTCATAGGTGGATTTGGATTAAACCGCCCTAGGGCAACGCTCCAGGTTGCCCATTTGGCTCTCTAGGCGGATGGGCCAATATGCATAATTCTCTATGAAATCAAAGCCATTTTTGCAGCCGACTTGAAACGATTCAATTGCGACAAAAGAAAATACGCTCTAGCAAATGGAAAGAGGGATCGGCTTAGAGTTCGCCCTTCACCGCACGAAAATCAGAGCGATTTCTGTGCGAGGCAGGCTTTTACCGCGGAACTGTGCAGACGCCGAAACCGCGTCGCTTACGGCAATACTGCAATACAGTCGATCTCGACTAGAATCTTGATCAAGCCTGTTTGAACCGTGGTTCGAACCGGTGGATTTTCGCCGAAGAATTCCCGGTACACTTCGTTGAAATCAGAAAAACGAGTTGGATCGGTGAGATACGCATTAACCTTTACGACATCCTGCAGGTTGCAACCAACGCCTTGTAAGATCGTTTCAATATTCTTCAACGTTTGGCGCACCTGTTCTTTGAAGTTGTCCGGAACAACGCCGGTCTCCGGAACCAGTGGACCTTGACCGGCGACAAAGACGAAGCCGTTGGCTACGACGGCATGAGAATACGGGCCGGCGGGTTTTGGAGCTGTGGGTACGATGACACTTTTTCGCATAAGAGTTCGGGATTACGTGACACGGGCGGGACGCCTGTGCATCCGGAAAAGCAACCCAAATGCCGAAGTTGAGAAATCGTGCTCGTGCTCGTCCTCGAGAATTCTGCATATCTCGCGGTCAGAGTGACGGAACAAAATAATTGCCGAAGGATCGGGCTCTCTTTTCGGCGCCGAAGTCCCAAAGATCGAGCACGACGACGAGCACGAGCACGATTCCCCGAACTTCGGAATCTGGGATCGCGGGCGGGACGCCCATGTCACGTAATCCACTTCAAAAATCTTCAAGAGTGAGTTCAGAGGCCATCAACCGGTTCGCTGCCAGAAGACCACAATCGACGGGCAAAGCCACGCCGGTGATTGCCGCCGCAGCGTCAGAGGCTAGAAAAATTGCTGCCTCCGCGATGTCGTCAGGTTCGACGATTCGACCGAGCGGGTACCATTTTATGAGCTGATCAAACACCGCCGGATTCCTGGTTAAGCGTTCCCGCCACGTCGGAGTCCTGACGGTACCAGGTAGAATAATGTTGGCTCGTATACCCGCTCGTCCGAACTCAGCCGCAAGCGATCTAACGTAGCTAATCAGACCGGCTTTCGCAGCGCTGTAGGCCGGGTGACCCAAGGCGAGGATGGCATTCACGGACCCGATGGCAACAATATTGCCCTGCCCTTTGGCAATCATGCCTTGCAGGACGGCCTGAACGGTATGCATCGTTCCGTTAAGGTTCAGGTCAACGTCGTGACGCCACGAGTCAATCGTGGTTTGCCGGACGGTAGGCGAAGATGCGCCGCCCGCGTTAGCAATGAGGACATCGACCGTTCCATGTGTGGCCACAACGGTGTTTAGCGCCTCGGAAAGGGCTGCCGCCTGGGTAATATCGGCAACAACCTTGTAGACGCGACTCGGCCTGTCTGAACACTCAGCGATAATCTCGTCCAATCCAGTTTCGGACAAATCCTGCGCGAAAACGGTATCGCCCAATAAGAAAAAACGTTTGACGAGCCTACGACCGATTCCACCGGCTGCTCCCGTTATCAATACGATTCGTGCCATAATTATTGCTTTAGGGGTCTAGCCCGCAAAAATCACGCAAAAGCCAAAGCGAAGAGCTCATTGCGGGCTAGAAAGCTCTTAAACAGGCGCTGCGCGCCTGTTTAAGAGCCCGATTTAGAATAAATCAATTGAGACAAACTGCTTTTAAATTCTTCTGTTCAAAAAGCAGCGGAATTGTCCGGCGTAGCCGGAGGATTCTGCTGCCTGAGCATGCATCGCTCAAAAATCTCTAAGGATTTGTGAGCGATGCAGGCTAGGGGAGTTGTTTCAATGCTGGTAAGAAGAGCGCTAAACGGTGTCAAACACTTAGACAGCCGTTTAGAATTAATCCAAACTCGGATGGCTCATATGCAAAGCTCTATTTACTGGGATGAGGTCTTGCGTACAATGCATCAGATTCGCGCAAACGAGACGGATGCGATCGAACGCAGCGCCCGGCTTTGCGCGGACGCCATCGCCGGCGGAGGTGTTATTCATACTTTTGGCACCGGCCATAGTGCGCTTAATGCGGCTGAGGGTTTTTTCCGCGCAGGGGGCCTCGCCTGCGTGAATGCGATCCTTGAACAACCTTTCTCGATCACTGCGGGGTGCCTGTTCAGTGTGTGGGCTGAGCGCCAAAGCGGAATAGCCGGACTGATTCTGGACCGCTACGATCTCAGAGCCGGTGAACCATTGATCCTTTTCTCAAACAGTGGAGTAAACTGTATCCCAGTCGAGGTCGCCATCGAAGCGCGTGCCCGGGGATTAACAGTGGTTGGCATCACGTCACGGAGCTACTGCCAAGCCCTCGCAGCCGAGCGCAATCTCGAAAAAACGCTGCTCACAGAGTGCGACATCGTTATCGATAATCACGGCGTGGTCGGTGATGCCGTGGTGCCGATTCCCGGCTCCGAACTGCGTATGGCGCCCACCAGTTCTATGGCTGCAGGGTTGATTTACCACATGATCGTTGAACAACTAGTACGGGATCTCGCCGAACGCGGAGTCTCGATTCCGATTTTCGTAAGCATGAATGTTCCTGGCGCGAAGGAGCATAATGAGAAGATGATCGGCAAATATCGCTCGCGGATTCGACACTTCTGATTGGAGGACCCTCAGAGTACACTGCACGAATTCCAGGCACATCGTGCCTGGCTACTCTCATGCGTCCCTCCGGGACAATAATTCCCTGGGCGATAAACAATTAAGTTAGCGCTTGCGGAGCCGCTCGCCCTACTCCAGAGCGTCCTTGAATTCCCGGGTCATCAGACCGTCTTACCACGCAGATAAACGGGTAGCTGCGCAATGATGTCTCCGTTTCGGTGGAGGTAGATCTGGTCGTGGAGATTAGTAACGACACAAGCATGATTTGGGATAACTCGCACGCGTTCACCGGCCTCAGGCTTTCGGACGGAGCGCTCAAGATTCACCAGGCCATGTTCTTCATTAAGCCGGTCGATGATCGCATCCGGATAGTCCGGAAGTAATCCATAACCGTTTCCCTGACCCGGCGGCAGCAGATCACTGGAGAGCGTTTTGCTCCCCGCGTCGATGACTGCTCGATCGATCGTAGGGCGACTCACCACGGTCGTGAGCACCGTTAAAGCGCAGTCTTCAAGGGTGGCGGCGCTGGCCGCTATCATCATCCGGTCATTGTAAATGTAAGTCCCGACCCGGACTTCCGTGACGGGAGCGAGTTCATGCGTGTGATACGCGCTCGGTGTTCCACCTCCAGAAACTACCGGCACTTCAATCCCCGATTTTCGAAAAAGCGGCAGGCTCTGCTGCAAAAACTCCGCTGTTTTCGCCGTGGTCGGATAAGTCATCAGCCCTTTGAATTCCAGTCCGGAATGACCCAGGATCGCTTTTGCCAAGTTGACTGCTTGTTCCGGCGTTTGCACTCCCTGCCGGTTCCCTCCTGACTCGAACTCGACCAACACCCCGATTGGAGCACTGGCTCGGCCCGCTGCCCAACCCAGCGCCTCCAGCGCCTTTTCATTGTCGACGGCCACACTTACCCGAACAAAGTTTGTGAGGTTGGCCAAACGTTCTGCTTTCTCTCGTCCAACGATGTTGTACGTCACTAGAATGTCTGCGAGACCGGTTTGGGCCATGACTTCCGCTTCACCGAGCTTTTGAACTGTGATCCCGATCGCTCCGGCTTTGCACTGCTCGTGGGCAAAAAAAGGCAACTTATGAGTTTTGATGTGTGGTCGAAGCTTGAGTTGGTGCCTATCACAATATTGCTGTAGACGACCAATATTGCGACGGGCGATATCGTAGTCTACAACCGGAACGGGACTACTTAGTTCGTCGAGGTGCATAGGGTTTTCTGAACATCATCGAATGAATGCCGGAACGGAAAGGAAAAACAGATTAAGAAAATGCACGATCTTATTCTTCGTGGTGGCACACTCCTTGACCCCGGCCAGGGCATTAACCACCGGGCCGACGTGGCCTTTTCGGCCGGCCGTGTATCCGGAATGGGCGAACAGGTCGTCGGTGCCGAGGCCGGTGTAGAGCATCACGTCGACGGCAGCTTCGTTGTTCCCGGGCTGATCGATCTTCACACTCATGTTTATTGGGGAGGAACCGCCCTCGGCGTCGATGCCGGTTCGGTCGCTCGGGCCAGCGGCACAACCACTTTCGTCGATGCAGGCAGCGCCGGTCCCGGCAATTATGCCGGTTTTCTCCGGCATGTCATCGAGCCGTCGGGACCCCGTATTCTGGCCTTTCTCAACATTTCTTTTGCCGGCATTTTTGGCTTCTGGCGATCCCTAATGGTTGGTGAATGTGCAGACCTGCGGCTTCTCGATGTCGGAGAAGCACTTCGCGTGGCCGGGGAAAATCTGGCCACCATTGTCGGTATCAAGGTCAGGGTCGGACGGATTGCTGGGGGATCAAGTGGGATGGCGCCACTCGAGATGGCAATCGAGGTCGCCGAAGAATTGAATTTACCTGTTATGGCTCACATCGACCTGCCGCCCCCGAACCTTCGGCAGATCCTTGAACGGCTGCGTCCGGGTGACATTCTTACACATTGTTTCAGACCGTTCCCCAACGCGCCTTTGGTAGGTGGGCGCATTCGCGAATCGGCGGTGTTGGCTCGGGAAAATGGAGTGATCTTCGATGTCGGGCACGGAATGGGTTCGCTCTGCTTCGACACGGCCAGAAGGATGATGGAGCAGGGCTTTTTACCCGACGTCATCAGCAGCGACGTCCATGCGCTGTGCATCGACGGACCCGCATACGATTTGCTGGTCACATTGTCCAAGTTCCTCGCCCTGGGTATGCCGCTGGGCGATCTTGTTGAGCGGGCTACGCTCAGGCCGGCGCGCGCCGTGCGCCGGCCTGAGTTGGGTTGTTTACGTACCGGAGGATTGGGAGACGCGACCGTACTTGCTATTGAAGAAGGAGCGTACACCTACCTCGATTGCACCGGGGAGAAAATGACCAGCAACCGACGACTCATTTGCAAAGGCTGTGTAGTGGCGGGGGCTTTCCTGCCGGTGGAGCCGAGGGAGATATAAGACCTATAAGACTAATGAGACTCATGGGTCTTCACTTGACGCCGCCCAAGGCTAATCCGCGAACCAGGTGACGTTGCAGACACGCGAAAACAATGGCCACAGGCGCGCTCGCGAGAAATGTCGCCGCCATGACATGATCCCATTCGACCGAGTAACGTCCGCCGACAAGAGAGAAAATCTGCAGCGTCAGCGTGAAATTTGGCGTTGACCGAAGCAGCGTCAACGCTAGAACGAATTCGTTCCAGCAGTACAGAAAAACGAATATGGCGGTTACACCCAACGCGGGTGCAGCCAACGGCAGCAATATCATTTGCAGCCTCTGCACCGTAGAAGCGCCATCAAGCCGTGCGGCTTCTTCGAGCTCCTTTGGGATGGTGCCAAAATAGGCCTGCAGCATCCATATCGCGAAGGCCAGATTGAATGCTGCATAAGCGAGGACTAAGGCCCAAAGCTTATCGACAAGGCCCAGGCCGACCATCAGCCTGAAAATCCCCAAGACCAAAACGACCGGAGAAAGCATTTGCGTGACCAGCAAGAACTGCCGGAACAGGCGCTTTCCCCGGAAGCGGGTCCAGGCTGTCGCATATGCGGCGGGAATTGCCACAAGCAAACAGAGCACGGTGGCTGCGCCGCTCACCAGCGCGCTATTCATAAGGGCTTGCCCAAATCCGACCGCATGCCACATGTCAACGAAGTTCTGCAACCGGAGATTTTTCGGCAGCCAGACCGGAGGGAAGGTTAGGATCTCGGCACGCGGTTTTATGGCAGTCGAAATCATGACCGCAAATGGGAAAAGTATCACGATCACCAAAGGCGACAGACACAGCCAAGACACGATCGTTTTTTTTGTGTTAGTCATGCTCCCTCCCTCGAATCAAGTTGAGATAGCGCCGGTCTGCGCGCCTGCTCCGGCGGACCCCGGCGCACCGGTCGATTTCGCAGACTCTTCCTCGTCACGCATAGCGAGCGTCGAATAGGCGATGGTGAAACTGAGCAGGATTAGAAACATAACAAGCGACAGCGCTGCAGCGACGTCGAGCTTGCCGTAGCGGAAAGCGAGTTTATAGAGCCAGGTCACGAAAATGTCGGTGCTATTGGCCGGATCCCCCTGAGTCATAACCCAGATCAAGGGAAAAGAGTTGAAGACGTAGATCGTGTTCAACACCAGAGCGATGTTGATGAACGGACGCAGTAGCGGGAACGTCAGGTACCGCCATTCCTGCCACGGCGACGCACCGTCAATCTTGGCAGCTTCGAAGATCTCCACTGGAAATGAGGCGAGCCCGCCCAAATAAACCGTGACCGTGAACGGAATCGACACAAGGATACCAATGGCGATCTCTACGGGGAAAGCGGTCCCAGCGGTAGCCAGCCACGCAATCGGTCGGTGAATGATTCCGAGATTGAACAGGGTGGCATTGACCATTCCGGATTGTCCATCGAGCGCCCAGCGCCACACAATGCCACTCATGGTGAGCGATACCGCCCAAGGCAGCATGATGATGATACGAGCGATCCTGCGGCCACCGAAATTCTCGTTCAAGATCAGTGCAATCGGCATCGACAATACGACCGTCCCGCCGACAACGCTGACCGTCCAGATCAGCGTTCGAAAGAGGCAACCGACAAACAGCGGTTCTGTAACCAGATGGGAGAAGTTATCAAAGCCGGCGAATCCCTTGAGCTGTCCGAAACGATTAACGGCGTGCAAGGACATATTGGCAACGTCCCAGATTGGAAATCCGATGATCCAGAACGCCAGAATGATGCTCGGAAGAATCAGTATATAGGGCGCGGCACGGCGTCCCAACCGCTCTGACGATGTCACGCCCGATTGAACTGCGGATGCGTCGTGCATCGAGACGTTATTGCTGTTGAAGGATGGAATCGATCGACGATGCGGCTTCCTTCAGTGCAGCTTCCGGTTTAGCTTCTCCGGTATAGACCTTCTGCAGCGCCCGGATCGTGGCGTCGGCCATTTGTTCCCAATTGGGGATAGGGGGAGCAAAATGAGCGTAAGGAAGCATATCAGTAAAAGCCTTGAGCTGCGGATCATTGGTAAACTGCGGTTGCTCTGCCTCAACCTTGGTCACAGGTAGGAAGCCTTCCTTGGCCGTGAATTCGATGCGCCATTTCGGGGAGAAAGCAGCTTCGGTTAAAAACTGCCAAGCCAACTTTTTCTGTTGGCTCGATTTAAAGACCATCAGAGTATCGGTGACACCGTAAGTGGCTTTAGCGCTACCGGCCGGGATGGGCGCGATGCCGTAGTTGAGATTAGGTGCATCGGTCTTGATCTGTCCACGCAGCCATGGGCCGGTGAGTATCATTCCGATGCGGCCCTGCTTGAAAAGCCGTTCAATGTCCTGGCGATTGTAGCCGGTCGGGTCGGGCTCTGTCAGTCCCTGGTCAATCAGGCTTCGATAGAATGTCAATGCCTCCACGCCGCCCTTACTCGCGATACCGGATTTTCCGTTGTCGATAAGCTCACCTCCATGTGTCCAAAGGGAATAATACCAGTAGGCATCCGTCTCGATTTCCTTGCCTTGTAACGCAAACCCGTAGACGTCGTTGCCAAGGGCCTTAATCTTTTTCGCGTCAGCGACGAGGCCATCCCAATTCTCGGGAGGATCTTTGATGCCGGCTTTAGTCAGGAGATCTCGATTGAAGTACATCGCCCGAGCGGACGCAGCTACCGGCAGGCCATAGAGCTTGCCGTTTATCGTCGAGGGCGCCAGGAAACTCTCAATGAACCGAGCCTTAAAATCCGGAGTGACATAGGAGTCCAGTGGCTCGGCGATATCGTTCTTAACAAAATCAACCAGCCATCGTGTGCCGATCATAGCGATATCAGG
>JAFAJU010000533.1 GCA_019236035.1 Verrucomicrobiota bacterium
TTCCAACACCGCGTGGGCACAAGGAGGAGTCGCCTGTGTGACCAGTGCAGAGGATTCGTTTGACCTGCATATTTCGGACACGTTGGTCGCAGGCGCCGGTCTTTGCGATCAAACCGCTGTCCAGACAATCATCACCGAAGGACCGACGGCGGTTCGAGAACTCATGCGGATCGGAGTCCATTTCGACGAAAGAATCCTGGAGGACGGCCACAGAGAGCTGGATCTGGGGAAAGAAGGAGGGCACTCCAAAAGACGAGTCCTTCACTATCACGATACGACGGGTCGCGAGATTGAGCAGCGCTTGCTCGATGCCGTTGTTGAGGAACGGAACATCCAGATTCTCGATAATCATATGGGGGTTGACCTGATCACCACAGGTAAACTCGGTTACACGACTGAGGATCGCGTGATTGGCGTCTACGTTCTCAACGAAGGTTCTGGGACAGTCGAAACGATTCGGAGCGATCGAGTGATCATTGCCACCGGCGGCTGCGGGAAGGTTTACCTCTATACAACGAATCCCGATATTGCAACTGGAGACGGTGTCGCCATGGCTTGGCGAGCCGGTGCCGCAGTGGCCAACATGGAATTCATCCAGTTCCATCCCACGTGCCTGTTTCATACCGAGAGGAAGTCGTTTCTAATCAGTGAGGCGGTGAGGGGAGAGGGAGGTAAACTGGTCGATGCCTCCGGGCGTGAATTCATGTTAAAATTTCACAAACTGGCCGCCTTAGCACCACGCGACATCGTCGCGCGCGCAATCGACGCGGAAATGAAGCGCACCGGTGCCAAGTGCATGTACATCGATATTACCCACAAACCCGCCGCCTTCCTGAAGGACCGGTTTCCCAACATTTACGAAACGTGTGCGAGCCTTGGGATCGACATGACCAGGCAGCCGATTCCAATCGTTCCGGCAGCACATTACCAGTGCGGCGGAGTCAAGACCGACCTCGACGGCGCAACCACGCTTCGTGGCCTCTTCGCTGTCGGCGAGGTAGCGTGCACCGGCTTGCACGGGGCGAACCGGTTGGCAAGTAATTCACTACTCGAAGCGCTGGTCATGGCTGCGCGTTGTTCGCGCGCACTCTTGAAGCCGAAGTATTCAAAGTATCTTCAGGCGTTCGATCTGCCAGAATGGCGCCCGGGTCACGCCCAAGACGTTGATGAGGTCGTCGTCATCTATCACAATTGGGACGAAATTCGTCGGCTGATGTGGGACTACGTTGGAATCGTGCGCACTAACAAACGATTGCTGCGGGCAAGTACGCGGTTACGCAATTTGCTGCGTGAAATCCAGGACTTTTATTGGGACTTCAAACTCACGACAGATCTTCTCGAATTGCGGAATCTCTGCACCGTTGCCAGCTTGATCGTCGACAGCGCCCTCGCTCGAACTGAAAGCCGCGGCCTCCACTTTACGCTTGATTATCCGGTGCCCGACGATCAGCGATTCCTCAAAGATACTGTTCTCAGGCGCTACTAGCCTGTATCGCTCACAAATCTTCAGAGATTTGTGAGCCCGCAACGAGCGACTCGACTGAGCTCGTCGAAGTCTTGTCGATTCTCCCAGCGCGTGATTTTTTGCGGGCTTGCAAACTGGATTTGTGTCGCAAGTTCTGTTGAAATCAGTCTCGACTCCCGATTTTAGCAAAAAAAAGAGCTTTTTTTTATTAAAAATGCAAAAAGCGCTTGCTCTGCCGACCACATTACCCGTAGAAAAGCAATTCAATTTGCCATGAGGTTGTCACTTATTCTTTCGGTGTGTGTGTTTGGAGTTTTAGGCGGAAAGACTTTAGCGCAGTCTCAATACGAGAGCAGTACAGACTTTGCGAAGTATGCGATGAAGCTCCGCGAAAACGCACTTCTCAAAATCGAACCCAAAGTGATCATGTCGCCTACAAAAACCACGTTTACTGGCGATGGTCCTCGCTACATGACTGGACCTTCGCTGATGGGACGCGGCGCAGCCCTGAGCAGCGGACCGGGACGGTATCCATGGCGGGTTGGCATCGTGACTACAATTTTCTGGATCGGCGAGCGTCCGAGCGGCAACAACCCAGTGCCCAACGATCGCAGTTCCTGGGACAAGTATTGGTATTACAGCTATGGAGGGTATGATACCCCCGACCCTGGCTCGCGCAGAAACTTTATTCCCCTTAACTTCGTGCCTCGCCAAAATCCTTTTTACGTGGCTCTCCCCTACAACGATGTCGAAGGTGGTCATACCAAATACGAGGCCAGCCAGGTGATACCCTGGTTCAAACAAGCGTTTGTCCGCGACGGGCAGACTGTTCTCAAAGGCAGGTGGATTTGTGTTCGGCACGGAAACAAAGTTTGTTATGCTCAGTGGGAAGCTTGTGGGCCCTTCCGTACCGACCATTGGCAATACGTGTTTGGAAATGAACGTCCCAGACCAAATTTGAATCAAGGTGCCGGCTTAGATGTATCGCCCGCCGTCCGTGATTACCTCGGCCTTGGCAACAAAGATGCGTGTGATTGGAAGTTTGCCGAATTCCGCGAAGTCCCCACAGGACCTTGGGCTATGTACGGTGACAACAACACTTTTGTCATTCTCCGTCGTCAGAGCAACGATCGGTTCGCACGCCGGATGGTTTTGAGAACTGAAGCCACCGAATAGTGCACGGGAATCAAAACCGATATAACGCGACAGAGCTTGTTCGCGCCGTGTGACATCGTAAGGCTTTAGGATCAATCCACGATTCCGAACTCAGTTTTCGCGGCGCTCAAGAAATTTGCCTCGTCCAAATCGACAGCACCGTCGAGCGCCAGGAACTTAGCCAAATGATCTAACGCTAGAGCCCGCGTTTCGGCGTCTCCCAGTGCTTCACTAATCTTGTGGAGCCGATAACGGGTCCCCTCATTTGTCTCAGACGCGTCGCGCACCCTAGCGATTGCCGACTGAAAATACAGATCGGGTGTTTGATACGATTGCCAGCCGATCTCTTCAATCACAGATAAAATCTTCTGATCTTCACTCACCTTCAGGTTTCGATCCGCGAACATCCCGAGGAGGAGAAGATCTACCAGAGCTTCGCGTTGCCGTTGGGTCATACCATCCCTCATTCATTTGAGTCAATGTCACACACAAACCTGAGCCTCATACGGGATAAGTCTCTGTAATACAACAACGAACCAACGCTGATTATCCGTGTCTGGCGGTTTGATCTCTTGGACCCTCGTCATGGTTTTATCGGCCGCACAAAACAGCAACACGAACCTGGCCGCTGCCCGGTCTCTTTAGTTAGTGGAGGGCGCCGAGGGCGAGTGAAAAAACGCGCTTTCACCGTGGGTTCGCTCTCTTGAACCGGGTTCCGCCTATATTTCGTACTGAAAATTGTGGTGCTATTGACAAATTATAGTCTTTTTGGTGTAATTATGGCGATTTTGTTTCTAGAAGAACTTCGTCTTTCTGGTAGCCTAGGACGTCACGATGGGGTGACTAGACGTAGTTTTTCGAGAGAAACTAAAATAAACGGGGTTGCAACCGGGCTTCGCAATTTTAAGAAATGCGACTCACGGATTTGACAAGCCTAGGAGTGCAAGGATGAATATTCAAGAACTAAATTCCCGTTCCACGGAGACGGCTGAAAGTTCAGGTCTACATAGCAGGCATGCTGCTAGCAAAATGGATCACGGATTTTTCGCCGGTCAGTCGACGAGAAGCTTGGGGTATCGCGGCGGGCCCTATGGCTTTGCGGTTATAGCGTTCAAAATGATCTGGCTTGCTCTGGCGGCAGGCTTTCTGCTCATCCCGGGCATGGTTCGCGCCCAACAATATTCCTTCCAGAATATTGCCTTCCCGGGTGATAACTTTACTCAACTGCTCAGCATCAATGATGGCGACGTGATCGCCGGTTATCATGGACAGGCTATTAACAAGGGTTTCACCCTAACGTTGCCGGGTCTCAATTTCACTTCTGAGAACTTTCCGAACTCGGCGCAGACCCAGGTCACAGGCATTAACGATGCCGGCGTAACGTCCGGATTCTATATCGACGCATTCGGAACCAATCATGGGTTCCTCGACAACAATGGTGTTTTCACCAATGTCGATTTCGCAGGCACGACGTTTAATCAGTTACTCGGCCTCAACAACAATGGCCAGGCAGCGGGGTACTTCCAGGACCCCAGCGGTTTACAACATCCTTACGTCCTGCAGCCGGGCGGTACATTCAACCTGCTTAGCCTGCCTGGCGGCGCCTCGGGTCAGGCGACAGATATCAATGACAATGGGCAAGTTACGGGATTCTACGCGAACGCGAGCGGGGGCGATAATGGCTTCCTCTTGAGCGCTGGTAAGTTGATGACACTCTCTGTCCCGGGGGCGGCGATTACAGAAGCTTTGGGGTTGAACAATCTGGGGCAGGTGGTCGGGTTTTTCCAAAACACCGCCACAAGCAATCCGCAAGGATTCATCTACAGCGGCGGGATTTTCACAACGGTTGATGACCCCGGGGCAAGCCAGACCACGATCAATGGCATTAATAATTTCGGTCAGATTGTCGGTTTCGCCCTGGTGGGAGACCAGCCCTCCACTGTCGGATTTGTCGGCAGCCCGATAGCTGTGCCCGAACCTTCTCTCCTGAGTTTGCTGGCGCTCGGATCTACATCTCTGATCGGGATGTGCATTCTTCGTAGCCGGCGCTCTTTGCGCTGATTGGCCTAAGCTTGGATTCTCAAAAGTAGCGCGAAGTTCCGGCGGCAGGGCTTGCCGCCGGGACTTTTTTTTGCTTACTGGGTTTCCGGAGCCTGCACAGTTTAGCGATCCGACTGCTCGCTTTGATGCCCGGCTTCATAAACAACGTTTTTAATTTTAGTTATGGAGAACTCCATGTCCCAAACTCTAATCCGCGCTTTCGATAATAAGAACAAAGCGATTCTTGCCGGGGACAAGCCCGTCGAGCGCATCCATTTCAATCTGGTCAGATTGGCGGCAGGCGAAACTTACCGGTATCAATTGCCTCGATTTGAGTCGGTTGTTGTGCCGATGGCAGGGACGTGTGACCTGGCGGTAGATAGCGAATCTTTCCGGGCATTGGGCTGTCGGCCCAGCATTTGGGATGGGAAAGCCGACGCAGTCTACGCAGGCCCGGACTCTGAGGTCGCTATCGTCGCGCAAAGTAGTTGCGAGATTGCGATTGCTGGGGGTTTGTGGGATCGAAGAATGGCTCCATTCCGCGTCAGGCCAGAGGAGGTCGATATGGTTGACGTCGGCTCGAACGAAACGAAATCCCGGCGCCGCATCTTTCACATCCTGGGCCACAACGGTGCCGGTCGAGCGGGGAACTTACTCGTCAGCGAACTTTACGCAGATGAAGGTTGCTGGTCTGGGTATCCACCACACAAGCACGACGCCGATCAGCCAGGAGAGACCGCGCACGAGGAAGTCTATCACTGGCGCTTCAACCCGCCGACCGGCTTCGGCGCCCAGCTCTGGTACAATCCCGAAGGGGACTCGACCGCTTATATGACCCGGGACGGGGACACCTTTGCCTTCTCCGCCGGCTATCATCCGACCGTGACATCTCCCGGGCACGCCGCGTACATATTCACAATCCTTGTCGGCAGAACAGGGCGATCGCTGATCCAGAATTTTGACAGCACACATCGGCACCTGATGGACCGGATACCGGGTATCGCTGCCATGCGGGAAAAATTCAAATGATGGGCCCAGCACCTGCTGCTTATTCTGTGGTTGCTTCAGTCGATTCAAGCCGGTCGAAGCCTTTGATTCGATAGATTATCACCGACCCTAGCCAGCTTAGCAGGAACACGCCGATGATGACAAAACCCAGGGCCCCGAAGTTATCATTAAGGTTGCCGATGAAATCCCACACTCCTCCAGTCAGGTTCAATCGATCTTTTAGCAGCGCCATGGCTTCAGTCCCGGCAACAATTAATGCTATGATTACCGAGACGAACGTGATGGTAAGGTTGTAATACAGTTTGCGGACCGGTTTCACGAACGCCCATCCGTAGGCACCAATCATCAGAATGCCGTCAGTTGTATCGATCAGCGTCATGCCGGCGGTAAAAAGCATAGGGAATACGGCCATAGCACCCAACGACAAACCTTTAGCTGCAGCCGCCGCCGAGATCCCTAATAGAGCAATTTCAGTAGCGGTGTCGAACCCGAGACCAAATAAGAACCCCACCGGATACATGTGCCACGAACGAGATATCATCCGGAAAAGCGGACGGAAAATACGAGCCACAATACCGCCGCCCAGCTGCACATCGAGGCTTTCGTAGATGTGGGCTCCTCCCTTCCGGACTTCTTGGAAGTAACGCCAGACGTCTCGAAGAATCACAATGTTGATCAGCGCAATAGTAATCAGGAAAATAATCGAAATCGAGGTACCAACTATTTCGCCAACGTTTTTGACCGCGTCGAGCTGTTTCGCGAGGACCGTGGCGCCAAAGTAAACAGCCAGAGAAGCGATAACGACGATGGTTGAGTGGCCCAGGGAAAAGAAAAAGCCGACAGAAAGCGGGCGCTTACCCTCTTGCATGAGTTTTCGAGTCACATTGTCGATTGCCGCGATATGGTCGGCATCAACGGCATGTCGTAGACCAAATGTATAAGCCAGGAATGCAGTGCCGAGGAGAACCGGTTTGTCATGGAACGCGATAACCGCCCAGATCCAAGCGACACCGTTAGCGAGCGCCAAAAATCCATAAAGCCCGATCACCCGGTTTCGAAATCTGTGTGAGACTATGTTGCTCATCAGGGCCATGCTAGTTCGGGGCCATGGTTAACCTTATTCTGCAAAAAAAATGCGTTCGGCAGTCGAGACATTGGTCAGGAGATCTCAAAACAACGCCGAGGATTTTCACCGCCGCTAGACGCTTCACTATTTTACCAGCTGAAGCTCATACCGCTGGTTGCACCAACGTCTCCATTCGCTCCGTCCGCTCTGCCGAAGAAAACCGGATCGCCCTTCTTACCGGTATCTGTGGCCGCGCATGCCCCAAGCAGCAACGAAGCGGCCAGGACCAAAACTGGCACAGGGGAATCTATTCCCGTGACTGACAGAAATGTCATATTCAGTTTGGTCAATATTTTGAATCACGCGGCAAATGTCTATTGCAATCACTACAAAAAGCTCGCGTATTAAAAATGGGTTACCGTAGAAATAGTCCATGCCACTCCCCACTGACGAGAAGCTGATAGCGTTAAGCCAAGATCTGATTAAAGAATTTGACACCATCTTTGGCTTGCACCCCGGCTTTCGCCCCGCTCACGCAAGGGGCATTATGCTCACCGGAACGTTTTCTCCCGACCCCGGTGCCGCTTCGCTGACACGAGCGCCGCATATTGCCCGCGAATCCACTCCGGTAACTGTGCGGTTCTCTAACTCCACAGGAATTCCGCTCCTGCCGGATAACGATCCGAATGCCAATCCCCGCGGGCTCGCCATCCGGTTTAATCTCGCCGAACACGTTCACACTGATATCGTCAGCCATTCTACAGACGGTTTCCCAACTAGAAACGGGCAGGAGTTTCTCGAGTTCTTACGCGCCGTGGCCGCGAGTGATCCATCGAAACCTTCGCCTTCGCCCATTGAAGCGTTTCTGGGCACCCATCCGGCAGCACTCGCATTCGTCCAAGCACCTAAGCCAAGTCCAGCCAGCTTTGCCAAAGAATCTTATTTCGGTGTTTCCGCCTTGCGCTTTACCAACGGCAATGGCGTCAGTCGCTATGGGCGCTACCGG
>JAFAJU010000578.1 GCA_019236035.1 Verrucomicrobiota bacterium
GTAGGGCTTGGCTGAAACTTCAATGCCTTGGCGAATCTTTTGAAAACCCTCGACTATTACCTTTTCACCCGCCTTCAGACCTTCCGTCACCACGATCGAATGACCGTATACCGGTCCGAGCTTCACCGCGCGGATTTCTGCCTTTCCGTCCGAGCCCACTACCCCTACCTGGTTACCGCCCTGCATTTCCGACACCGCCTCCTGCGGAATCACCAGCGCATTGGGAATCCGCCCTATCTCCGCCCGCGCCGTGGCGTATTGCCCGGGCCGTAACGTCAGTTGGGATTCGGGAAACTGACCGCGATCTGAATCGTCCCGGTTTTAGGATCAACTTGACGATCTACGAAGTCGAACTTGCCCTTATGCGGATAAACGCTGCCGTCCGGGAGAATGAGTTCTACCTTTTCCGGGCGCTTGTCTTCCGCCACCGCCATTATCTCCTTCAAGCGGTCGGCAAACTCCCAATAGGTTTGTTCGCTGATCGGGAAATAAACTAGGATCGGCTCGATCTGAGAGACAGTCGTCAACGTCGTATTGGACCCGGTGCCTACCAGATCCCCAATCTGCGCCTGCGCCTGGCCGGCGATGCCATCCAGTGGCGAAACAACCTTCGTGTAGTCGAGATTCAGCTGGGCCTCCTCGACGGCCGCCTGAGCCGCAGTCACCGCGGCTACTTTGGTTTGGTAGAGCTGCGTTTTATTCGTGTATTCCTGTTCAGAAATGACTTTGCCTTCGAACAATTCCTTTGCCCGCTTCGCGTCCAGTTCAACTCCAAGCATAGTGGCCTTGGCCTCCTGCAACTGGCCCTTTGCCTGGTCTAAAGTGGCTTGGAAGGGCCTGGGATCGATCTCAAACAGCAGATCTCCCGTCTTCACATAGCCACCTTGCTGGTAAGCGCGTCGCAGCAGATATCCAGTCGTACGAGCCTTTACGTCTGCATTCTCGAATCCGCTCAGCGTGCCAACCCATTGGCGAATTTCCGGCACTTCCTTCTGAACAACTTCGGTGACCAGAACTTCAGGAGGACTCGTTTGTACAGCCGATTTTGGTTTCTCACATGAAGCGAGCGCCAGGAACGCAGAAATTGCCGCCCAATAAGTCAAACTGGCCTTTTTCATCGGGATTGTTCTAAGTCCGACGCTCGGCTCCACGCCCGGCCTTACCTTTTAGCAGCGGCTTATAACTCCCGATTGGCGAGTCTTCAGGAAAGCCTGACCTTCAAGCGTAGGAGGGAATACCGGTTACGTAGCGGCTTGAGTCGTGGGGGGATGTCAAACGTCGATGGTTGGTCTTAATTTGAATGTCTGATGGGTCTCTTTTCTCTTATATATTTGCGGATCGCATTTGTCGACAGGTTTTCGACTGAGGGAAACAGCCCTGTCCGACCGGACAGCGGAAAGCCTCCGCAACGCAGCGGACCTGGTAGTTGAGGCTGGTGGCGATGCTCGGGGAACTTCATGCCGAGCGACCCGAGCTGCTCCGCAACGATCCTCGCGACGGCGAGATTACGGAACCATTTGTTGTTCGCCGGGAACCTCACATTCTCCCTTGAACAAGCGAACAGCGCCGGGGTGTCGACACAAGTCTTCGAAGCAGAGGAACACAGGCGGTCAGACATGCTGTCCGAAATTTCTTACACGCAGGCGTGGGCGGAGTTCTAGAAGGAGGAACCGGAGTTATTCGGGTATCAAAAGCGGAATTGTAGGAAATGCTTCCAATCTTTCAGGGCGAGTTCCCTGTGGCAAAAACCCAGGATTAGAAGGCCTGGGCTTCTATGATCATTGACCGCTTTGCGGTAAATCCGACACGCCTTTCTTCCCCCCTAGGCAAGAAACCCTAGAAAAACGCTAAGAAATGCCGGGAATGATCCGGCCGAGCCACCGGAATCGCTCTCCTGACTCGCGCTTGATTTCTAGACCCATCAGAAAAAGCTGCCGCATACGCCGAATTCCCAGGTTGGATGATCGGAATTGCCCTCCTCACATGTGTCACATTTCTTCCGCTCCCGATCACTTTCACTGGTGTCCCGACCCGCACCCGAGCAAAAAATTCTGCCGCCAGGTCTTTGGGCATTCGAACACACCCGTGCGATGCCGGGTAGCCAGGCAGAAAACCCCCATGCATCCCTACGTATTTGCGAAATTCCATAAAATACGGCATCGGAGCCGCCATATACCGACACCCTGGAGGAACGTACGAGCCCGGAACCGCGTTCGGATTGACGATTCGGCCATAAGAGTCGACGACCAGTCCGAAGTTTCCGGATTGGTGGTTCAAGTCTTTGCTGATGATCCTGAAGCTCCCGGTCGGGGTTCCCCAACCCTCTTTGCCCGAAGCAATCGGCGAAACAAAAGCAAGCCGGCCATCCTCAAACAAGTAAGCCGCCTGCTCGGTAAGATTAATCACCACCGCCGTCTGTTGAGCGGCTGCCTTTGTGGCCAACCCTATCACAAACAAGGCCATCACTAAATTGGTCATGACTCTCATAGCTACCTCGCTTCATTATTCGTTAGACAACGCCGCGGTGGATGTTGTTGAAGATAGATGCGGTTGGACCACCCGAAATGACCCGAATGGATTAGAACAATGGTCTAACCCCGGAGTGATCGCTGCTGCCGCTCCCGATCGCCTTCGTTGTTAGCAGAGACTGGCGCGGCAGGCGCCGCCAAAGGTTAACTATGAACAAAAGCTATTCTTACGATTCGTTCCTCTACGGGGTGGTTTATTACCCGGAGCAATGGCCGGAAACCAAGTGGGACTCCGACCTTGCGCGCATTGCCCAAACCGGCATGAACGTAGTCCGGATGGGGGAAGGAGCCTGGAACGTCTGGGAGCCTGAGGAAGGCCGCCACGACTTTGCCTTGTTCGATCGCGCGCTTGAGCTTTGCCAGAGGCACGGGCTTAAGGCGATTATGGGCACGCCCACCTACACGCCGCCGGCCTGGCTGACCGAACGTTATCCGGAAGTGTCGCGCGTGAGCTATCAGGGTCTCCGGCTGACGCACGGTTCCCGGCGCCACTACAACTACACTTCGCCAGTTTATCAGCAGAAGTCTGCGGCTATCACTCAGGCGCTGGCCGAACATTACCGAACTCATCCGGCAGTGATCGGCTGGCAGATTGACAACGAACTTAACTGTCACCTGGACGTCAGTTTCGCACCAAGTGACCA
>JAFAJU010000378.1 GCA_019236035.1 Verrucomicrobiota bacterium
GGTTGCTGAACCCGGAGGTCGACCAATCCCGGCACCCGGCGCATCTGGGCCATAATGTTTTCGGCGATTTGCTGGCTCGTCACAACATCATTGCCTTCGATCTGTACATCGATTGGTGCCGGCAACCCAAAATTCAGAATCTGGGTCACAATATCGGCCGGCAAAAAGTAGAAGGTGGTTCCCGGGAATTGGCGCGGCAGTTGTGCACGCAACGCACGCATGTAATCAGCGACCGGATGATGGCTCTCCCGAAGTGAAAGCAGCACATCTCCATCACTGGCGCCGAGAACTCCGGACGTGGAGTGCATGGTGTTGTATGGGCTATAGGGGAGACCAATGTTATCCAGGATGTTATCCATCTCTGAGGCCGGAATCGTCTGCCTGATATAGTTTTCCACCTGGTCGAACAGACGCGCAGTTTCTTCAATCCGAAGACCTGTCCGGCCACGGACATGCAGGATGAATTGGCCGCTGTCCGTATCCGGGAAAAAATTTTGGCCAAGCCATGGCAATAACATCAACCCGCCCAGACAAAGCCCAAGAAATCCGGGCACAAACAATTTCCGGTTCGCTAGCAAAGCGGTTAGTAGGCCGCGATAAGCATCGCGGATCGTCTCAAACCCGGTTTCGAATGAGTGTTGGATTCGGGCAAACAGGTTTGGTGATCCGGACTCGTGGCCCTTAATCTTGAGCAAATACTTGGCTAACGTCGGCACCAGTGTTCTGGATAGAACATAGGAAGCGAGCATCGCAAACACCACGGCCTCCGCCAATGGCACAAATAGATAGCGCGCGACCCCATCCAGCAGAAACATCGGCAAGAACACGATACAGATGCAGAGCGTAGAAACTAACGCCGGAACGGCGATCTGAGCCGCGCCCTTTAAGATACCGTCATGGAGTGAATCACCCTCGCGCAGGACCCGCTCAATATTCTCGATCGTGACGGTGGCATCATCGACGAGAATACCGACGGCTAAAGCAAGCCCTCCGAGGGTCATAATGTTAATAGTTTCACCGAGCAAACTAATCATCATAATCGATGTCAAAACCGACAATGGAATGGAAACGGCGATGATCAGGGTGCTTCGCCAACTGCCCAGGAATAATAGAATCATTAGTCCCGTCAGCGCCGCCGCGATGACCCCCTCTCGGATGACACCGCTGACCGCCCCCTGAACAAAGATGCTTTGATCCGCCAGTGCCGTCATTTTCAACTCAGGTGGAACAATCGTTGCTACTCGAGGAAGCAAGTTTTTCACGCCGCTGACCACGCTGAGAGTGGAGGCGGTGCCAGCTTTTATGATACTCATGAGCACACCCCGGTGCCCATCCTGGCGCACCACATTGGTTTGCAGCGCGAAGCCGTCACTCACCGTGGCCACATCTCGCAGGTAGATCGTCGTGTTTCCTACTTGTTTAATGGGGAGATCATTGAGTTCGGGTACGGTCCGCGGTGATGTATTCGCCCGCACATCCAATTCGCTTTTCCCAAGTTTTACCGTGCCAGACGGAAGAATAAGGTTCTGCGCGTTCACCGCGTTGAGTACGTCCGTAGGCGACACGTTCCTGGCCTGCATCAGGTTGTGGTCCATGTTGATCATGACCTGGCGCTGTTTTCCTCCGTAGGGAAGCGGTAGGACCGCGCCGGGTACGGTGATCAACTGAGTGCGCACGAAGTTGAGCGCCAGATCGTTCAACTGTTGTTCCGAAAGTCCTTGGCCGGAGAGCCCCAATTGTAGAATCGGAACACTGGAAGCGCTGAAGTTGATGATTTCCGGCGGTTGCACCGCCGGTGGTAGCAATCGAAGAGAAAATTGGGAAGCACTGACCACCTGAGAATTTGCGCGGTCCAGACTGGTATGAGGCTGAAGAAAGATCTTGATCACGGCAGCCCCGTTATAGGTCGTGGACTCGATGTGCTCGATATTGTCGACGAGGGTCGTTAAGACCTTCTCGTATGGCGTGGTCAACCGCGCTTCGAGATCTTCTGGATTTAACCCTGTATAAGTCCAGGCTACGGAAATGACGGGGATATCAATGTTCGGGAAAATATCCGTGGGCGTCCGCAGAACCACCAGTGGGCTGAGCACGAAGATGAGCAACGCCAAGACAATAAAGGTGTAGGGCCGATTAAGCGCTAACTTAACAATCCACATAGGCCATAATAAGGGGATATCCCCTGATATCGGTGGTTTGTCAAGGCCTGGTTTGCGGCCGCTCGATTGGCTGGGATCGAGCTTTTCGGCCGTGGCTGCTACGACGGAGCGTAGCCCTCCAGTACCGCGCAGCGGTTAAAGATCTTAGCCCGGGGCTTCAGCCCCATAGGCGCTAACTTTAATTATTATCGCCCGGCGACTTATTGTCCCGGAGGGACTTATGAGAATAGCCTGGCACGAAGTGCCAGGACTGGCGTAAAAAGAAGCGATCCGTCCCGGAGGGACAGGCTGATCGCGCGAACCAATTATTTTTGCTTTGCGAATTTCGAGTTATGTGCAATCGCAAGCAATACCGCCCGAAGATTCGTTGCCTCTTGTTCGCCGAAGGTTGCCTCAAAACGATCCTGAGCGATCTTCCAGTACTTTGCCGCTTCCTTGAATTTACCGAGGCCCGATCGGGTCAACGCAATCAATCGATTCCGTCGATCCTTGGGGTCGGTCAGAAGCGTGACTAATCCATCCCTTTCCAGAGGGCGTAGATTCTGGCCTAACGTCGAGCGGTCCATCACTAACTCCTCAGCAAGTTCGCGCACAGTCGGCAACGCCGCTCCTCGCGAGTTGAGTTCCGACAGGATTCCGTATTGAGTTGATTTGAGGCCGGTCGGCGCCAACACGGTGTCGTACATGAGGCATAACCGGCGGGCGGCCTTTTTCGCCGCGGAAACATTGCATCGGCCGATCCTCGGGGACTGCCTTTCTTCGTCTGGCATCTTTGTTTCGTCTGTCATATTACTCTGCGCAACCCATCACATCCTTGATAGATATGAGGGGATATCATTGCATACCGCAATATGCTCCTGTGCGCAACCATCGCGGCAGGATTCATGCTCATTTCTATTCCGTTACGTATGGATGAAGCGATCCGGGAAAGGCAGATATTTCTTGTAATAGGAACCGATCGGTCTACATATACCACAATGGCATCAAAGGATACGGCTGCTTCTGGCCCGGGAAGGCCCCGCGAATTTGACATCGATGAGGTCGTATGCGATGCGATGAAAGTGTTCCAAACACATGGATACGCGGGAACATCACTGGTCGATTTGATCGGCGGTACCGGATTGACCCGCGGCAGCCTCTACAAGGCCTTCAA
>JAFAJU010000084.1 GCA_019236035.1 Verrucomicrobiota bacterium
GGTGCGTGAGCAAGGTAGCATAGGCATCCCGCCTGTCGGGCGTCTTGCATGGCGCCGTCCATACAGGCGGGAATCCTATGCTAGACTGACAGGCTGGAAGCCTATGCTACTGTGCGCCTCGCCGTTTGACGGGGAACAAAATTCTAAGAAAATGAAGTGACCGCATGAACATTGGCTTTGATTCAATTGAAGAGGTTCTCGACGAACTCCGGGAGGGCCGCCTGGTCATTGTCACCGATGACGCGAATCGAGAGAATGAGGGAGATCTGATTTTGGCAGCCGAGAAGGCTACACCGGAATTGATCAATTTCATGATTCGCTACACCTCCGGGGTTATCTGTGTTCCGATGGAAGGCAAAGATCTGGACCGGCTGGAGTTGCCCTTAATGACGGTGCGAAATACGGAATCAATGCGGACCGCTTACACCGTTTCGGTTGACGCGAAAGAAGGCGTCTCCACCGGAATATCGGCCGCAGATCGATCGCGCACGATTCGCCTGTTAGCGGACCCCGGCACAGCTGCACAGGACATGGTCCGGCCGGGCCATGTCTTTCCTCTCCGGTACCGAGAGGGCGGCGTGCTCCGAAGGGCTGGGCATACAGAAGCGGCTGTGGACCTCGCAAGACTGGCTGGATTACGGCCGGCCGGAGTCCTGGCCGAGGTCGTCAACGAGGACGGGTCCATGGCGCGGTTGCCAGACTTAATTCAGTTCAAGCAGAAACATGGCTTAAAGATCTGCTCGATCGAGAATCTGATTGCGTACCGGCGGGCCAGAGAAGTTCTGATCGAGCGACAAGAGATTATCTCTTTGCCAACAGATTACGGCGACTTCCAGCTGCATCTTTACCGTTCGGTAATTGACGACGTGCATCACCTGGCGCTCGTCAAAGGCGTCATTTCAAGTGACCAACCAACCCTGGTGCGCGTCCACAGTGAATGCTTGACTGGAGATGTATTCGGTTCCAGACGATGCGATTGTGGCGATCAATTGCACGCCGCACTGCAACAGATCGATGAGGCCGGTGCGGGTGTAGTAGTCTATATGCGTCAGGAGGGACGAGGAATTGGCCTAGCCGCAAAACTTCAGGCCTATAAACTTCAGGAACAGGGCCTCGACACGGTAGAAGCGAACGAAAAGCTGGGCTATCCGATGGATCTCCGTGAATACGGCATCGGCGCCCAAATATTGTTCGACCTCGGAGTGCGCCACATCCGGCTCCTTACGAATAATCCGAAAAAGGTCGTAGGTCTCGAGGGATACGGTCTCAATATCGTCGAGCAACTCCCCATTAGGGCCTTAGCTAATCCCCACAATGCAAGGTACCTCCAGACTAAGCGGGCGAAAATGGGGCACTTGCTCTGACGGCTACCGCCGGTCTTGATTTTTGAGTTTTGGGTCTTGAGTTTTGCGTTTTGGGTGGTCGCGGATGCGGGCGTTAAGCGGCTCCAAAGACGCCAAACTCAACACTCAAAACGCAAAACTCAACACTCAAAACTGTTCCCGGGCCTTGCAGGGCCCGGCTTCCGGAGTATCGTCCGGCACTCATGTCGACAGAATTTCCGACACGGCCAGAAGCGCTGAGCGAGCCGGCCCACTTCGCGATTGTCGCCAGCGAATACAATCGGGCGTACGTGGACGGCTTGGTGCGCTTTGCCACGGATGAATTGGGGACCATTGCCCCGCAGGTCAAACTCTCTGTCGTACGGGTACCGGGCTCATTTGAAATCCCGATAGCCGTTCAGGCACTTGCCCGGAGTCAAAAGCTGGACGCGATTCTCGCATTTGGGCTGATTTTTGATGGGGAGACACTGCACGCATCTTTAATCGCCACCGCGGTCACCCAAGCGCTGTCGAGCATCAGCTTAGACGCATCTGTGCCGGTGCTACACGAGGTTATCGTCGTCAAAAATGAAGACCAGGCCAAAGCCCGCTGTTTGTCACCGGGGATAAATCGGGGAACCGAGGCCGCTCGCGCCGCTGTCCGCATTGTTCGTACTCTGCGCCAAATTCAGAAAGGAGGTTAGGTTGCGTGGGTAAACGCCGCGAAGGACGAGAGGTTGCGCTGCAGCTTCTGTTTCATTGGGACTTGAATGTCCAACAACCGCTCAGCGTGAGTGAACTAGATCTGTTTTGGGAGTTTCGCGCGGCGGTCGCAGGTGTCCGCACGTTTGCCACAAAGCTGCTCAACGGCGTGATTTCTCACCAGGCTACGATCGATGAGAAGATCACTAGATATACGGCGAACTACGAACTGAAACGGATTTCTGCAGTAGATCGCAACATCCTCCGAATGGCGATCTACGAGATGCTGTATGCTCATGACGTACCGCCCATCGTGGCGATCAACGAAGCAATAGACATCGCCAAGAAATTTGGAACGGAGGAATCCGGCAAATTTGTGAACGGCGTCCTGGATCGAGTAAAACTCGACCTGAATCGTCCGCTCCGAACGGCTTTAGACAAGAATCCTTGAAAAGCAAAACCGGCTGCAGATGAGTCAAGTTTTGTTCCGTTGTCTGCGCATCAATCATTAGGTGGTTTTGCTTTTCAAGGATTCTAAAGGCGGGACCGGGGAGCCCGGAAGTACTAAATTTTCAAATGACTTATAGAAGCAAGGATAAGTGAAGACCAAACACAGTATGCTCATCACGCCTGGGGATTCTCTCCTCAAGAAAAATTCGGTCCCGCAGCTAGCGAGGCCGCAGAGCCCAGCCGATGCCACGCCGAGCGCGGCCTACCTACCCCTTATATCTCGTTGGTCTGAGGCGCGGCCTCGCTAAACGCATGGCATTCGAATTTTTTAAAAGCCTGATCAACCGGTTCAGCGACAAGCCTGTCGACTGGGACGAGCTCGAGGAAACTCTGATCCGGTCCGATATTGGCGTACCCATGACGCTTCGAATCGTTGAGGATCTGCAACAACGCCAAACGAAGATCACCGCGAAGGACGTGGTCGACGTGACTCGATCCCACATCGAACAGATTCTTCCAATCGCTAATCCGAGACTCCGGCCGCTGCCTAGCAAGCCGAAGGTGATCCTGATGGTCGGGGTCAACGGTACCGGGAAAACCACTTCCACGGCGAAACTGGCCTATCTGCTTAAACAGGACCGACACACCGTGATGCTGGCTGCCGCCGATACCTTCCGGGCTGCAGCCATCGAACAGTTGAAGATCTGGGCAGACCGTCTTCAAGTCGACGTCATTACCGGCGAGTACGGTGCCGATCCGGCTGCCCTCTGTTACGATGCCTATTCCGCTGCGAATAAGCGCAATGTCGAGTTCTTAATCTGCGACACGGCCGGCCGCCTTCATACGAAACACAATTTGATGCAGGAATTGGGCAAGGTAGTGAGGACGCTGCAAAAGCACGACGAACAGTCGCCCCATGAGTGCCTGTTGGTTGTGGATGCCACCACCGGAAGTAATGCGCTGGTCCAGGCGAAAGAATTCAAACAAGCCGTGGGCCTGACCGGTTTGGTTGTTACAAAGCTTGATGGTTCAGGTAAAGGCGGCATCGTCATTGCGATCCAGGATGAACTCGCTCTCCCGCCCCGATTTGTCGGGACGGGCGAAAAACCCGGCGATCTTCAATATTTTGATAAAGACGAATTTATCTCGAAGCTATTGTGATTCTTCCGGCCTCGCAGCCTGTTCGTGCTCTTCGGCGGGCTCCACAACATGCTTTTTGAAATGGAGCTGAAGAATTCGTCGCCCATCCGTCTGAGCAATGGTCACGAGATAACCTTCAATCTGAACCTGTTCTCCCTGTTTTGGCAGATGGCCTAACAATTGAATGACGTAACCGCCAATCGTGCTGACTTCCGCGTTCTCCAGGCGCAGGTCAGCGAGTTCCTGCAACTCGTACAGATTCAATTGCCCCTGAACGAGAAATTCGTCCTCGTTTAGACGCACGAAGTCCTTCGCCTGCTCCAGGTCGAATTCGTCTTTAATTTCCCCGACGAGTTCTCCGACAACGTTATCCAGAGTCACAATGCCGACCGCACCTCCGTACTCGTCCACAACGACCGCAAAATGGCTCCGCTTCGCCAAGAATTGCCGCAGCAGTTTCTGCAACGGCATGAATTCAGGTACCGGCATCAGTTCCCGTTTAATCGCCAACAGATCCGGCTTCTGCTTCTTCATTTCGCGCATGAGATCCTTGATGTGAATCAGACCGATCGTGTTATCAAGGTGGCCCTGAACCAGAGGGAAACGCGTGTGACCCGATTCAATAGCCACTTGGATATTAGCCTCAAACGAATCCTGGATATCCAGGTAGATGACGTCGCCGCGCGGAGTCATGATATCCCGGACAACCCGACGCCGGAAATCCAGCGCGTTGATCAAAAGCTCATTGCCATGGTCTGTCCCATCCGCTGGACTCTCGTTTTCGGTCAGGATGACCCGAAGTTCTTCTTCGGTATGGACAAGCTCGGTCTCGGCGAGGGGTTCCATCCGGAGAATCGATTTCATGATCCAAGTGGCCGACGCTTGCAGGAACCAGATGGCAGGCCGGAAGACGATATAAAAGAGGTGAAGCGGAGGGCTGACCCAAAGACTTGTGACCAAAGCCTGACGGATCGCCAGCCACTTCGGCGTGACCTCGCCCAGAACAATGTGAAGATAGGTGATAATGCCGAACCCGATCGCGAACGAGACTCCGTGAACGATGGCGCTGGAGCTGATTCCAACGTGTAATAGCAGAGGCTGAATCAGCCTGGCCACGTAGGGTTCGCCGATCCAACCGAGCGCCAGACTCGAGAGCGTAATGCCAAGCTGCGTGGCCGAAAGGTAAGCATCGAGATGTGACGTAACGTGACGCGCCAAGGCGATTTTTTTGCTTTCGTCTTGAAGAGCGTCCAGTTGGCTGGATCGCACCGTGACCAGAGCAAACTCAGAAGCAACAAAGAATCCGTTCAGAAAAACCAGTAATAGGATGACTAGCAGATTGAACAGGACCGATCCCGGCGAGGCAAACTCTGTCTCAACCCCGGAAGCCGTTGAGACAGCAAGCGAGAAGGGAATTTCTATGCTCATTGATTCGATCGCTTCTGCCGACGATGGGCAGGTTTTTCGAAGGCACCATCAACCTGCCGATGGTCGACCCCACATAGGGGTAGCCCGTCGTTAATTCTTCGGGCGAACGAGGCGATCAAATTCCGCTTTGGAATTCGGAGCGCTACCAACTCGATTTTGTAACCCCGGGGATCATTCCTTGGGAAGCGAGCTCACGAAATGCAATCCGGGACAAACGAAAACGCCGGATGAACCCTCGTCGCCGGCCGCTTTGCTGGCAGCGATTTATTAGCCGAGTCGGACTGGCATCTCGCGGAAGCTGGGCAAGGCCTTCGTAGTCGCGGTTTGCCTTCAATGCGGCGCGAATAGCGGCATACTTTTCCACCGTTTTCTGCTTCCGTTTATTCCTTTCAATCCAAGACTTCTTTGCCATAGAAGGGTGGAAAAGTAGCCGAGCACAAAGAAAATTCAACGAGATTTTCAGAGCGTCTCATTCCAAAACTGTCGAAATGCGTTACTCCAGGTCCGATCTCGGACCCGATTTTTGGCTTCCTGACCCATTTTTGTCCTCAGATCCGTGTCCTCGCAGAGTAGCCGCAGCACCCGGGCAAAATCCCCCACATCGAGGGCTCGCGTCACAAATCCATCAACCCCGTCTTCGACGAGCTCACAGGGGCCACCCCGATTCGACACAACACAGGGTAGCCCGGCCGCCTTGGCCTCCAATACGACATTCCCAAAGGTGTCTGTTGTGCTCGGGAAAACGAAAATGTCGCTTGAGGCGTAGGCCGTGGCTAATTCCGCCGAACGAAGGTAACCCGTGAAACAGGCTTCCGGCACTGTTTGACGAAGTTCTCGTAGATAGGGTCCATCCCCGACAATTAAGAGGCGAACGGGGAATCCTTCCCCGCAAAGTTTCCGAAAAGCCGCGACCGCTACGTCGATGTTCTTCTCTTTTGACACACGTCCGACATAAAGCAATCCGAGTTCTCCCGGTTTCTTACCATACTTCTCCCAAAAATCGCTGTTACGGTTGGCGGGCGTAAACAACGCGGTATCTATCCCGCGCGGTAGAATCCTCAATTTTTCCGGGGCTATGCCGCGTTCGATCCAGCGCCGGCGATATTCCTCGGAGTTGACGTAAACAAGGTCAAGCTGGGAGTAGAACCAGTGCATGAAACTCCAGGCCAGCGATTCCATATAGTTATCCTGGGTTAGGATGCGCACGTACTGGGGAAAGTCCGTGTGGTATATGCCCACTGTCTTGAGATCGAGCATCTTGGCGGCTAATAAGGCGGTCAGGCCAACCGGTCCCGGGGTGCTGATAATCAGTTCAGTAAAGCGTTCCCGCTGAATGTACTCAAGCATGTGCAGCACGGGCGGAAAACTAAGCTTTTGCAGCTCGTATTCCGGCAACTCAAATTCGCCGATCGGCGTGAAATTCTTGATCGGAATATCAGGAATGGCGATCTGCTGCCGCGACGTAACCACGATTAGGTCCGCACCGGTCTCGTAGGCGGCGGCAGCCATCTTTCGAATCGTCGTGACCACCCCGTTTACGTCCTCGAGCGTGTCGGTGAACCAGGCGCGTTTAATATTCTGCAGGACGTCCGGTACAAAATTGACCGTTGCTGCACAGATATCGGTCAATCGTTTACGGAACGGCGCCTGGCTATGAAACCCATAGAAATAGGGACCAAGCAGGAATCCCATCGGCACCAGGGCACTCAACGCCTGAACAGCTTCGACCACACCGCCCGCACTGATTTGTTGAACAAATTTCTGGAAGAAACGAAATGCCAACTGGTTGAACACAAGCGCCACCATCAGGAACGCGCGGCGTTCCGGCTCTTTGACGCCTTCGGTTTCCATCGCAATCTGGGTCTGCACTTCCGCACTGCCAAAATAGTTCGCCAGTTCCGGCCAGATCGAAAGGTTTGCTGGCTTAGCGAGCTCGAATATCTTTCCCGACAGTATCCCACTTGAAACCAGAGCAATCTTCTCGCCCAGACTAAATTTGGTAGGGTTCTTACCCTCCATGAATCGCGAGAAGACGAGTTCCAAAAATTCCAGATTCGGGCTCACCGCAGCCGAAAACTTGTCTTTCGCAAATTGATAAGCCGTGTTGTATAAGCCGTGGGAAATCACCAGCGGCGTCCCGCCCTGGCCCCGAGGGACACAGTCCCCCTTTCCGATGAATTGAAAGAATTCGCTCACCGAAATGCAGTCCGGAGCTTCCGTGTAGGCGGACGCCGGAAAAATGCCTGCATGGTCGTCGGATCCGGCAATCAGGACTTTCCGCCATGGCTCCGGATGGGTTGGCTCAAGACCCTGGCGATCCACAAAGCGCTGAATAATTTCGGGAGTAAGCGACCTCAGTATGAAGCGTGCGGTATCGCTTAGCAGTGAGTCTCTCAGCCCATTGATACCTTCGAAATGCTTGAAGAGCAGGATCAGCTTCTGAACATGATCGGACGTCAATTGCCGGCTCATGTCGTACAGCGGATGCGCAACCGCGTGACTGATTCCTGCAGCCGCCAGATACCTTTGGAGCTCAAAAATATTTCTTCTGACCGCTTGGATCTCGGCGTGTTGCGATTCGGTCAGGTTCCAGATCAGTAAGTGGATGTTCACGTGATCGTCTGGAAACTGGGCCGTAACCTCTTCACTGATGAAAGCATCCGGAAACTCAGAGATTCGGAGGCACCCGTCGATTCGGTTGTGATCGGTAAAGGTGACGTACGTCATCCCTTTCTCTTTCAGCCTCTGATACAGCTTCCTCGGATCGGAATAGCTATCTGGAAATTCGAAGCGACGAAAAATCCATTCTGCGGATCGATCGCTGAATTTCGAGTGGATATGGAGATCGACTTTGGCGGCCATCTGGTAAGCGCCATTAAGCTTAAGCCAAATTCCTATGCCGGAAAAGGAGACCGATCTTTTTTGCGATGATTTTGTTCGGTAGGAGCCTGCATCGCTCACAAATCTCTGAAGATTTGTGAGCGATGCAGGCTATACGCTCCCGACTATCGCTGGCAATTGTTCCGCTCTTACCGCCGGACGAATTGTGGTAGGACGCGGGCTATCCTGGTACGCCAGGGCGCCAATATATTCAGGCGCTAACTCGAGATCATGAAGCGTCCACGCAAGTGCGGCTTGGCTATCACCGGCAACATGGACAAATCGGCACGGAACTCCAGGAAGGAGCGTCACCTGAAAGCGATCCAATGGTATTGATAAACCGTCACCAACGGCTTTGACATAGGCCTCTTTGCGAGTCCAGCAGCGAAAGAACGCACTCCTACGGTCCTCCGGCCTGAGCGAAAGCAACTCTGATGCTTCGGCAGCGCAGAAGAAGCGCGACGCGATCGATTCCAGGTCGTCGAGCTCTCGAAGCCTTTCTACGTCTACACCGAGCTCGCAATCGAGTGTAAATGCATAGAGGGCTAGATCGCCTGAATGCGACACGTTGAACCGGACGGGCGACATTCCTCGAAGGGCGGGTTTCCCATTCTGTCCGCAAACAAACTCTATGTCCCTGGGGTTGCATCCGAGATAGTGACTCAGCAAGACGCGGAGCCCACCTCGGCTCGCAATATAGGAGCGTTTCAGATTTTCGAACCTGAACCGCTCGGCGCGATTTAGCTCATCAAGGCAAAGGGCCGCTCGATAATATCCGAGTGCGGAATCGGTTGTACTTAGCCAAACCCTCCAGATCTGCACTTCCCGTCGACCGAATGAAGTCGATTCTGTCCCGTCTCCGGTTCGCGCAGAAGCGGGTCCCATAGGTCCAATAGGTCCCATAGGTCCAACGGGGACAAGTCAATTTTTCGTTGGAAAAGGATCGCGCGGTTGCGCCCGATACGCTGATACGCCGGCTTCGTGACCGATTCGTCGTCACGCGCCACGGCTCGGGCGGAGCGGCTCGACTGAGCTCGCCGAAGTCCTCGCTCTACCGTCTGAAAATCTCGAGGAACTTCTCATACGAGACGCAGTCCCGCCCCGGCATCGCTGCAGCCACCAGTTGTTTGACCTGGCGCCAGACCGCAGCGTGCCCGAGGTCGGAAGGGTGAATTCCAATCCGGATCAGGCGCGTCCGAGCGGTCGCGATTGCCAGACACCGGTTCCAGGCGAGACTCGTCCAGGCACGCCACTCTGCCCGAGTGCTCCAGACCAGCGATCGAGATCTCACGTCACCAGCGCTCCGGAAACTCTGGAACCTGCTCAATCGAGTTGTATACCAGAAGCCGATCTCGCGGACTGCCATCTCGGCTGCGGCGCCCAACAACCAGGCGGGCGCGACAAAGCCGACTACATTCCGCGGCAAAAACGCGAGATCTTCTAAACCTCTCCGCAACCTGGAAGAGGCTTCATCGGTCGAAAGATCAAAGAATTCCCCTTCGCCAGCGGTGTAAGTCTCTGTCGTCAGTCTCGAAAGTAGGGAATCAGTTTTCTGCCTTTGTCTCTGATGGAAATAGCCATGGAGAACCGGCTCATGGCCTGCTTCAACCTTTCGTACCAACCAGCTTCGAAACGAAGCATTCTCGGTGATGGGTGCGCGCCGATGATGATTCGGAATCACCAGCAGAGAAGTCTGCTGGATGCCTAACTCCTGCAGTTGCGCCAGGATGTTCTCGCATAGAGTCTGCGTCAGAGGCGAAACGTCATGCAGAGAGACGACCAGACTTTTCATGGAAGCGCCGGAGTCTTTCGGAGATGGCGGTCACGATTGCTATAGCGCCGCAGGCAACGGCAAACCAGTCGCCGTAACGTCCGTACAGCGTGGAATCGAACGGCGCCGGTACCTGAATACTGCCAGTCAAAACCTCCGCGGCCGGTGTCAGGCGCGCGTTGCTGATCAATTTCCCGGACCGGGTCACGATCGCCGCAAAATTTTTGGTGCTGGCAAAAATTACGGGCCGCCCAAGAGAGACTGACCATAACCGCAGGTTCGAAAACAGCTGTTCGGTTGATCCCGGGCCACCCGGAAGTGGATCAACAAGGGCAACGATCACCTGAATCTGTTTGTTTACTGCTCCCCTCACCAGGAGAGGATCTCCTGCTTCCCAGTTAACAAGTATGACCCAACTCGCGTCCTTGAATGCAAAGGGATTCAGAGTCCTGCCGCTCGTTCCCGGCTGAAAATGGTCGCGTTGCCTCGGCATCAGGAAAAGATTTTTTATCGCACCCGGAATAATGATCGAGGCACCGCTCAGAAGCCCGTTTTCTGCCGAGGTAGTGCCGGCCACCAGACCGGCCGCTTTTCCAATCGATGTGTCGCCTAGTTTTGTGTAATCACCCTGACCGAATCGAACACATCGCCAAACGAACAAATCGATTCCCTTCTCTTTTTGCTCCTCGCTGAGCTCCAGCAGGCGACCGAAATCGGTCGTATCAGGATAGACTATTGCAATATTTTGCCGGTCACCCGCTTCTTGGCGCTGCAGCCACCAGAAACCGCCGAGAGCCGCTAGGAAAATTACCGCGAGAGTTATCGTCACATCGAATCGAGACGCCCAGGTCATCCGGCCGGGCTCGAGAATGATCCGGCGAACCGTGGTCAGTGCAATAAGATTTGCAAATACCACAATGAAAGAGAGTCCGCTGACACCGGTAACAGTAGCAAGTTGGAACAGTGGGAGATTGGCCTGCAAGGCTGTACCAACAGCGTTCCACCCTGGGAGAAGCACTCCTCTGGCCCACTCGAGGACAGTCCAAGCCGCCGCCGTGACCAGGGCCGCCTGCAAATGAGAGATAGACTTGTTCCAAGCGGCCGCGTTGAATCCATATCCTGGCATTATCGGGGCGACCTGCCGATGACCATTCCCGGCGGGGAGATGAACGACAACACCCAGGAAGGCGCCCCAGATAGCCCCAAGCAACAAAAAGCTCCCGAAGTTCCAGAGCCAATCGGTCGTAAGTCCGCCGGTCAATAGCCATGAAAAAACCAACCCGCCGAATGTCCCTCCGAAAACCGCACCCCGGATCAGTGAAGTAAACCAGTTTCGAGGGAATAGGAGCAACCCAGCCAAAACAGGCGTAAATCCAATCCAGACAAGCCAGTACTGATTCCAAGGAGGAAATGCCAGGGAGAGAAGGACGCCCCCGGCCAGACTCAAGCAGATAGTTGATAGATGAATGAGGAGGAGTTTCATGATCGAACGCCGGTCCGCCCGGGGAAGAGCTCCAGGGCACATCGCCAGACGAGGATAGCTAACAGCGGATAAACTGCAGGACTAAATCTCTGTGGCAGCAGGAATGAGCTGCCCAGAAAAAGGCACGCCGTTATAAACGCAAATTTCAAATACCAGCGAAGCAAGAACGGCTGACGTTTCGAGGCGAAGAACATCCAGAGACCGGCAATCAGGTGAGAAGGGATGAGCCATAACAGATTGTAGTTCTCGTGCAACACCCAGAGGCGCGTCCAGAGCGAGACTATCAGGAGAAACGTTCCCGTCAGGCCGAAGATCGTGAGACAAAGCGCGGTCGGAAATATGGAATGTCGCTTTCTGCGAAACAGCCAGAAAAGAAACCAGACGATACCAACGCTAGAGAAAATCCAGACCGGGCCAAGCAAAGGTGAAGAATCAGCCAATGCTTCAGGTGGAAAGAGTTCTCTCTTTTCAAGGGTCAGACTCTGTTCCCCGTTTTCACTTGTCTGCACGGCCCGCTCCAGATCCGCCGGCAAAAAGCAGGCTTCTCTCGGACTCGCCGGGCGATCGACCTTTGCACCCAAGAGCAACGAAATCCCAAAGCCAATCCACGGAATGCGGGTGAAGTATGGATCCAGCATCTGCCGAAAAGTTTGATTTCCGGCGCCACGCTCGAGAATCTGAGATCCCGCGATCCGCTCGAGAACATCTCGCGGACGAGTCGAGCAGTTATCCAGGATAAAGTCGTAGTGATAGTATCGGTTTTCTGGAAGAAGATTGGTCTCAAGGGCCTCGAATAGCCTTTGTTTTTGATCCTGCGACAGACGCAAGAGCAGTTCGCTGACACCTTGGCCGTACGCTCCGACCATGCGGATCTCTTCTTCGCCCGGAGTCACGGCGATTTGGTAGAACAGATCGCCGTGAACAAATTTAAGGTAGAAATCCGGCGTCTCGAAATCAAACACTCCGAAATTATAAAGCCGGTCCATGTTGAGGAGATCGTCTTTGATTCTGATCGCGCTATGACCAAATGCCTGGTAAAGCTCTTCGCCGGGGGTGTAGGTGATGAGCGAAACCTGTGCGCTATCGTCCAGTCTTGGTAGCCGGCCTTCTTGTGCTGCAACCGGCAGCACCAGAATGAGCAAGAGTAAAACGACGTGCCAAAGCCGCAGGCGTCCAATAGGGATACGCCTTTCGGGAGTCAGCGCCGAAGGCGCGATATCAAGATAGCCTAGGGCAAGCGACAGGCCGGTTTCGGCCCGTCGCGCAGCCCTAGGTGAACGCAAAAAAGAAGGGCTAGCGCTCGTAAGGCAGTCGTTCCGGAATGCGTATGGAGAAAGGCACCCGAGCGCGGGTTGGAGGGGCTGGAAGCGCGACAGAAGGAGCGGTGTGCAAAAGACCCTCGATCCATGGCTTGATATGCAAAGTATAATCCGCATTGGGGCGCGCTCTCAGCGCTGATTGTTCTATCGTTGAATCCTAGCCCTGCGCGCTAGGCTGTCTTGACGTCACGCCTTCGGCGCTAAAAAAACGCAAAACTCCACGTACGAGCACCACGATGAATTGAAAACCCTCGCAGAGCACTAACTAACTCTCTTCTTCGCGTCTTCCTGCAACCAGGCCCATAGGCTCTCCAGCGCAGCGGCCACACTTTCCTTCGCCTCAGCCAAAGATTCTGGCGAAACGCCGGGCTTCGTCCCGAATAGGTAGAACTTGATTTTCGGTTCAGTCCCGGACGGCCGCACCGCAATCCGTCGCGCATCCGCAAGTTCAAACATTGTCATTTTTTCTCTGGGTAACAGATCCCCTTCGGCATCCCGGACTTTCCCCGTAGCAAAATCTTTCACTGTAACAACTTTTGAACCGTCGATCTCCACAGGTGGATTGGCGTTGTAAGAGTCAGCCAGCCGCCGAATCTTCTGGGCACCCTCGGCCCCCTCGAAGGCCAACGAACCACTCTTCTCCAGGTAATAACCATATTCGAGATAGATCTGATCCAGGAGCTGATCCAGAGTCACGCCATTCGACTTGGCGTAGGCAGCCACTTCGGCGAACATGATCGCCGCGCCATGGCCGTCTTTGTCCCGGACAAAATCGGCCCCGCTGTACCCATAACTCTCTTCTCCGCCGAAAACGTAGAAATAGGAGTTCTTTAGTCGAGCCGACCGGGTCTCCTGTTCGGGCAATTCCCGGTACACTCGGCGAATTTGCTCGGGTAATGCAGCTTCGTATTTTCCGAGTTTCTCACCGATGTATTTGAATCCGGTAAGCGTTTCAACGCAATGGAGCCCCTCTGTTTGGGCGATGACTTTCTGGAGATCCGTAGTCACAAGAGTTTTGAGGATAACTCCACGATCCTTATTCTGGTCATTCAACAAACCTTGTGCCTTGAACGTTTTCGTCCGGTAGTAAGCCAGCAGTGAGCCGATCTGATTACCAGTGAGCAGCTTCATCCTTCCGGACCGACCTCGGATTGCCACTCCCATGCGGTCACAATCAGGATCGGTGCCAATGACGAGATCGGCCTTCTCTGTCTCGGCCAATGCTATGGCCATGGCCAGAGCCTCCGCGTTTTCCGGATTCGGCGACGCGACCGTTGGGAAGGAACCATCGGGTCCCTCTTGTTCGGGAACTGTCAAAACCTGGAACCCCAATTCTCGCAGGACCGGTACTGAAATGGTCGCGCCGGTTCCATGGATAGGCGTGAAGACGATTTTCAAATCTTTTTGGCTCGAAACCATGTCGGGCCGGAGAACCAGCGTGCGAAGACGGGCTTTGTAAAGGTCGTCAAACTGCGGACCGAGGTTTATGAGCTTACCCTGCTGAGATTTCGAGAGCATTGGATAAACTTCGTCGGCCACCTTGTTAACTTGATTCATGATACCGCCGGCGTGCGGCTCGACGACCTGCGCTCCGTCAGCGAAGTAGACTTTGTAACCGTTGTCATGGGGCGGGTTGTGGCTCGCCGTAATCACAATCCCGGCTGTTGAATTTGTGTAGCGAACCGCAAAAGAGAGCTCGGGAGTTGAACGTGCCGATTCGAACAGGTAAACGTCACACCCGTTTTCAGTCGCCACTTTAGCTGTCAGTTCGGCGAATTGACGGGAAAAAAAGCGCGTATCATAGGCTATCGCGAGGCTGGGTCTGGTTTCAGGGCTGTGCTTCTTCAGATATTCTTTGATGTATTTGACCAGGCCCTGGGTCGCGCGGCTGACATTATAGAAATTCATCGCGTTGGTTCCCACGCACGGAAATTCAGGACACCCGCCGTCCGCTTGGCTTCCAGCTTCAGCCCGCGTCACCACTTTTCCGATCGTTCTACCCCGCAACCCTCCCGTGCCGAATGCCAGTGTTTTAAAGAAGCGATCGTCCAATTCAGTCCAAGCTTCCTTTTCTACCAATTCACCAATGGCCGCCCTATAAACCGGATCGTTCCCACCAGAAAGAAATTGCAAGATATTGGCGAGAGTGCTTGCTAAGAGCCGGTCTTCCCTATGGGCGTGCTCCAGAGTTTCGCGCAGGTCGCTCATGGACCTAGCCTGTAACGTCCCGCTATTGAGCACAAGCAGAATTGGTTCCAGGCTGCAGGCCTTCGAGAGATCACACAGATTGGGCTTACGTTGTTCACGTCTCGTCACGTTCTCGACGTTACAAGTTTGGAACATGTTGCGCTTGGTGCCCAGAGTTAAAAAAACTATCCGGATTCAGCGCTGAAGACGCGATATCAAAATAGCCTCGGTGCCTTTCGAACTTGCCGCGCAGCGGTTACAGACCTTAGCCCAGGGCTAATATCTGTAACCGCTGCGCGCTAAATCAGACAGACACCTAATATACATCAGGTTTGGAGTGAGAACTACGACTAACACAAAGCCCGTTTTTCTAGCCTCAGTCGGTCGAGGCGCAGGTCAACAGCGCAGTGGCCCGGTCGGAAGACTGTTTGACGGACGCAAAAGGAGCAGTGACGATTGCTTGATGGCCCATTGGCTTTACGTAGT
>JAFAJU010000102.1 GCA_019236035.1 Verrucomicrobiota bacterium
CCGACAGCGAAGAGGCCACGAAGCGTGGTTGCGCCGTCGAGGTCGGTCTTGACTCCGCCGCACTGGTAATGTGCTGCTGGAACGATCGGGATCGGCTGCCTGGTCATGTCGATCCCAAGGCTCGCACACGTTTCGTAAATGTTGGGAAACCGGTCCTTCAGGAAGGCGGCGGGCTTGTGGGTAATATCGATGTACATGCACTTGGCACCGGTGCGCTTCATTTCCGCGTCGATTGCGCGCGCGACGATGTCGCGTGGTGCTAAAGCGGCCAGTTTGTGAAATTTTAACATGAATTCACGCCCGGACGCATCGACCAGCTTACCTCCCTCTCCCCTCACCGCCTCACTAATTAGAAACGACTTCCTCTGGGTATGAAACAGGCAGGTGGGATGGAACTGGATGAATTCCATGTTGGCCACTGCTGCACCGACTCGCCAAGCCATGGCGACCCCGTCTCCGGTTGCAATATCGGGATTCGTTGTATAGAGATAAACCTTCCCGCAGCCGCCGGTGGCAATGATCACTCGATCGCTCCGAATCGTTTCGACCGTCCCAGAAGCTTCGTTGAGAACGTAGACGCCAATCACGCGATCCTCAGTCGTGTAACCGAGCTTACCTGTGGTGATCAGGTCAACCCCCATATGATTATCGAGAATCTGGATGTTCTGTTCCTGGACAACGGCATCGAGCAAGCGCTGCTCGATCTCGCGACCCGTCGTATCGTGATAGTGAAGGACTCGCCTTTTGGAGTGCCCTCCTTCTTTCCCCAGATCCAGCTCTCTGTGGCCGCCCTCCAGGATCCTTTCGTCGAAATGGACTCCGATCCGCATGAGTTCTCGAACTGCAGTCGGTCCTTCAGTGATGATTGTCCGCACGGCGGTTTGATCGCAAAGACCGGCGCCTGCGACCAACGTGTCCGAAATATGCAGGTCAAACGAATCCTCTGCACTGGTCACACAGGCGACTCCTCCTTGTGCCCACGCGGTGTTGGAATCGGCCGGTCTGCGCTTTGTGACGATCGCAACGGAGCCATGTGCAGCCAGTTTCAACGACAGACTCAGCCCCGCGACACCGCTCCCGAGGACAACAAAGTCAAACTGATTCATTAAATTCGGCCGCTGTGGTTTATTCCTGGTTCGTCAAAGTGCTTTGTACTAGTCGGCAAAAATCGCGCCAAAGCCCAAGCGACGCCCTCGCTGCGGGTGAGAAAGCTCAAGCCGCCTGCGTCACGCCTTCTTCGAGCAATCTCAAGATGCCGCGCAAAGGAATCGCAACCCACTTCGGACGATTGTTAAGTTCATAGCGAAGTTCATAAAGGGCCTTGAGAATGAGGAAGCTTCTGAGCAAGAGCCTCAGGTCATCTTCATCTTTAGGGATGAAAACCGCGTTAGAAGCCGTACTCAGATAGGACCCGAGGAATACCTGGCTGGCTCTTGTTGACCAAAGGTCGGCATACGCTTCCAGCGTAGCCTGATCAAGCGGCCGGATAGTCCTGGACTCAAGTAAGCCGTGATGAGCCGCGTAATTGAATGAGCGCAACATCCCCGCCACATCAATCAGTGCGCAACGTTTCAAACGGCGTTCGCCAAGCGGTCTGGCCGGTTCACCTTCAAAGTCGAGGATCACGAAATCTTTGCCGGTGAACAGCAGTTGCCCCAGGTGATAGTCTCCGTGAATCCGGATTTTTTTGACATCGATCGGATCGCGCAGGAGGAAATCGTGACATGCGCCCAGCTCCTCAGCGCGCAAAAGGACGTTCTCCGCCAAACTTCTGGAATACTCTTCAAGACCGCTGACCGACCTCCTGAGCAGTGCGAAAGTATGTTTGGCTTCGCTTCGGATGGACTGGAAAATTGAACGCTGGTGCTGAAGCGAAAATGGCTCGGGAGCGAAATCTGACGATTCGGTATCCTGGGCCAAAGCGAGATGCATCTCAGCGCTTCTTTGCCCTAAGAGGCGAACGGTCTCGAGATGGACTCCCTCGATTACGCTCGCGAACGGTTCTGGAACTTGATCCCAGAGTCCGACCGCTGGCGGCTCCGGGACCTGAGGCTCGGCCAGAACCCGATCGAAATATCGGCTGACGGCCCCCAGCGTATGGGACCATCCGTCCTGTTCGTTCAGAGTAAACCCCTGAAGCACCACGACCGACCCCGGATCCTGACCAGGTGCGACGTATTGAATATCACCGAGATAGGCGGGTACATGTTCGAAGCCGCACTTGTCGCTCAGTTGTTTGGTTAACTCCAGATCGGGATTGATGCCTTCTTCGAGCTTCCTGAACAGTTTCAGGTAGATCTTGTCGTCGTAGATGATGGAGCTATTGCTCTGTTCTACCTTTAATATTCTGCATGATTGCGGCGGACCTTCACTAAGGATTTCAGCCAGACGCATAGATTTGGTAGGAACTAACCTTCCGACTCTACCGGCCAGATGGCGCCCTTCAGCCGTTACATCCAACAGAATGCGTTGAAAAGCTTGTGAACTGGTGGCGTCTACCATCAAATCGGCATCGCCATTCTGACCCATTCGAGCAATCACCGTCGCGGGATATTCCACTTCGATCTTGCGTGCTTCCTCTCCCGAAATCATGCGGATCGGCAAGACATAGAGATCTCGCGGACCTTCGACAAAATTAAAAGCAACCAAGAGGAGCTGTCCAAGCCCGTCTCCCCGGAAATCGACGAGATCCAGCAGACTTACGTTCAAAACCGTCCGCGCTTTGCTTCGGAACCAGCGGCAGTTTTTGATGTAATGTGCCAGTTCCCGGTCGATAAAGCGAGATCCGGTCGTAGTAAACCACCAAGCCGGCTCGCCATTGAAACTTACGATCGGTAAAGCTCTGTCACCGCCGGCGACACCTGTTGTTTCCGGAGGCGTTAGGAGGAGCCAATATGAAGTATGCGGCCCAAGAGTAATAGGATACTTGCTGTCTCGGATAACAGGAAATCGGCTGTGACCAAAAGTATCTTCCGGCACCCAGCCTAACCAATTCTGCAGGTCCAAATCGACTGCCTGCGAGAACCTGGACAGATTAACAACAACCAGAATGGTTTGCTTATCGTAGGTGCGCGTAAATGCGAGCACTTTA
>JAFAJU010000142.1 GCA_019236035.1 Verrucomicrobiota bacterium
GTCACCCGAAGCAACCGGAACGCTTTCCGGTTGAGCCGGTGGGACAACTTGCACGACTGGTTCTGGAGCCTTCGTCAGGATCGACGGACGAATTTTTGAGATAGGGGGAAGAACGGACTTCGGCTTGGGTTCCGTACCCGACGCTTCCGCGCGCTTCGATTTGGCCTCGTCAATCAGCGAAACGGATTCCGGCTTCGCGGGTGGCGTCGCCGGGGGGGGCACGGGCGCCGAAACGGGTTCGGGTTGTTTCGCTTTGCTGATCGGGGGGACATTGGACCGCAGAGAAGGTTTGATTTCCGTCGGCGGTTTCTTCTTGGTGGGAGAGATTAGATCAGTGGCTGGTTGAGGCGTAGCGGTAGCGGCCCGGTCGGCTGGTTGATCAGCTTTAGGCTTCGGCTTCTGGGACGGGTCTTTTTTGCTGCTTGCGCGTGTGGCCATGAATCTGTCTCTCTAAACTTTGCATCGCTCCACCTCAGCTAGATGGACGCCATTTTCTTCTCGTATTCTCTCCGCGCAGCGTCGTGAATCTCACGAGCTCGTTCGACATCTACCTGCAGGATCCCTGCGATGTCCTCGGGATCCACTTCCAGTATTCCTTCAATGCTGTTGACTCCGGCGCGGGCAAGAGACCGAGCTGTCACTTCGTCGATCTTCAAGGCTTTCGCAAGTGCGGTGATTGCCTGAGCAATCTTTTGTTCGAATGCCTGCGTCGCCGATTCATCCTTGGAGATGTTAATCTCCCACCCGGTAAGCCGTGCCGTCAGGCGCGCATTCTGCCCGCGACGCCCGATGGCTAGGGATAGCTGATCCTCTTCCACCGTGATGTTGATCGCATGACGATTCGCGTCGAGTAATATTGACTTGATTTTCGCCGGCTTGAGCGCTTCCACCACGAATTCCCGTGGGTCCTGGCTCCAGCGAATGATATCCACCTTTTCCTGATTTAGCTCCCGCACGATGTTCTTGACGCGGGAACCTCGCATTCCGACACAGGCGCCAACCGGATCCACTTTCTCGTCCGAGGACCAAACCGCAATTTTGGTGCGATAACCGGCTTCCCGGGCGATCGCCTTGATCTCGACGGTCCGGTCGGCGATTTCACTCACCTCCACCTCGAACAGCCGTCTGACAAAGTTCGGATGACTTCTTGAAATTATGATCTCCGGACCGCGATTCGAGTTTTCCACCGCCACCACGTAGGCGCGAATGCGATCCCCGATGTTGTAGTCTTCGGTCGCGACTCGCTCGCGCGCGGGCATAACCGCTTCGAACTTGCCCAGGTCCACGATCACATCTGATCGCTCGAACCGGCGCACGGTCCCGCCAACGATCTCTCCTGCGCGATCTTTGAACTCGTCATAGATCATTTCCTTCTCGGCCTGGCGAATGCGTTGCAGAATCGCCTGCCGCGCTGTCTGCGCGGCAATTCTTCCGAAACCTTCCGGTGTGACCACCACTTCCAAGACATCGCCCGGATTTGCATCCGGTTTGATCTTTCGCGCGCGGCTGAGGTGGATCTCGTCATGAATATTTCGCACATCCTCGACGACAAAGAGATTTGCGAGCGCAGTGATTTCGCCGCTCTTCGGATCGATAGTGACACGCAAATCCCGGGCAGGTCCCACGCTTTTCTTGGCCGCAGTCAGCAAGGCGCTAGACACAGCGTCAAGCAACACCTCTCGCTTGATACCCTTTTCGCGCTCCATATAGTCCAACACCGCTAAAAGATCACTGTTCATAAAAACAATAACGGACCGATCCGGGTCGGCTGGCCAGCGCAACCGTGGTTCCGCCGGATTCGACCAGTTTCGGTCTGGCCGTCAAATCTAAGACTGAAAAAAAGGGCCGTCAAGAAACCCGTAAAGACGTGGTCGGATCTGCTGCGGTTGGCCTCGCGCAAAGTTACGCAAAGGCACGCAAAGGTTGGATCGATACTATGGGATCGATCGTTGAGCCATTATGCGACCTATAAAGAAATACTTGCCCTTGATGAAACGAGTACCAGAACTAGACCTCGACCTTAGCGTACCTCCGCGTACCTTTGCGCGAGGCCAATATTAGAACCACATGATTCGCGTGGTTACATTCGATGCCGCGGGCACTTTGATCAGGCTGGTGAGGCCTCCAGGCCAGACCTACGCGGAAACGGCGCGGCTCTTTGGCTACAACCTCGATCCCGTTCGCGTCCAAGATGCCTTCGGCATCGCTTGGAAAAGCCTTCCGCCGCCTCCTGACTGCCCCGGACCGCTGCCTGATGATGATCGCGATTGGTGGCGGGCTCTCGTCGCCAAGACCATCGAGTTGGCGCGGTATGAGATCGACCGGTTCGACGATTACTTCAAAGAGGTATATGAGACGTTTGCTCGTTCCGGGGTCTGGGAACTTTTTCCGAGCGTTCCGTTGGTCCTGACGGAACTAAACCGTCTGGATATACGGCTCGGGGTGATCTCAAATTTCGATCGCCGCCTGTATGACGTTCTTCTTCACCTGGGTGTCCGGGATGCGTTCGAGCACGTTATCATTTCCAGCGAAGTTGGAGTGCGGAAACCGGCCGCTCGCATCTTTTGGGAAGCGACGCGTCGGTTTGGCGTGGGTCCTCATGAAATTTTACACGTCGGCGATGATCCCGAATGTGACCTTCGTGGGGCGCTTTCCGCCGGCTTGCAAGCCTTTCCAGCGGGCAGCGAGACCACACATCTTGCTGGCCTGGTCTCCGGCCTCAGCCTGCATCGCTCACAAATCTCTGAAAATTTGTGAGCGATGCAGGCTAATGCCGACCTCCTTGGGTCGCCGGAGATTCAACTTCCGCGGCGGCGCCGGTACCAAAGTCGACCGAGAAAATCACAAAAAAATCAAGGTGTGGTGAGTCGCTGGTCACCCCAAACAAGGGTGCCAAATCAATACGCGTGTGAGGGCTCGGTTTAACCGTAAAAGAGGGACCAAGCTCAAAAATATTCTTGGCCTTGCTCCTCGCCCCAGGCTGCGAGACGTTTCGATAGCCGGTTTCCACACCCATCTTCAAGGCCTCTCCCCGAATAGCGTATGAAGTGGCCGTTGAAAATCCCATTTCGCGCTCCCGATCTCCCGAAAGGTCTTGATCATAGAAAATGTTAGTTGCGAATTCAATCGACCTTCCAATTTCCTCGCCCAGTAGTAGTCGCAGTTCGTATGCGTCGGGTATGTCCTTCCTAGTCTGCTGCCGAACGGCATCCCCAACTGCTACTGGTGCCCCTTCGTCGCCGCTCTCCTGTTCGGCATTCTGTCCGGGCTCGACAGGGTACTGCTTCCCGGTGCCGATGTCATATTCCACTAGCAACGTTGGATTTAGTGGGATTTTACCCCAATTCGCCAGCGCCCAGCGGCCCTCGATCGTAACGAACGGGATCTGGCCGCGACCATCCTGAAGTTCCTGGTTCAATTCGAAGGCCAGCTGAAATCTGTAGGGCAATCCAAGTTCGAATTCTTGAGTAAACAAGTGATCGGATTTACCCACACGGGGGAAGGTTCCATGATAGTCGAGGTCAAGATAGAAAGACCACGGCGGAAGGACGTAGACATCGGTATCCGCAGAAAAACGTCCTCGCGCAGACCAACGTGGCTGGTTGTATGGACCGATAATTTCTTCCCCTGCAGGACGTCCTTCCACATTTACAGGAGCGAGTACTTGGGGCTGCTGAGCCGCGGCGGACCCGGCAAAAATCAAGAGAACGCTGGCGCCGATAATGTGGCTGGACGCGCTAGTAAACAATGTTCTTAAAGTAAGCATTTGATGTCCTGACCGAGTTGGTCCGGCTCGGGTGGCAAGGCTTGGACTCGAGAGCCGGCACGGTCGCGAAGCTACGAGGCGCAGAGCCGTAGCCTCAAGGGTCCAAAAGTGACATTCTTGTCATTTTTTGATGAATGGAAAGCAAGATGGGTTTCGTTTCGAGCTAGGACGCGACGAAGTGCGTCCCTACCAGACGATCCGGTAGGGCCAAGGACTTCGGCGAGCTCAGTCGAGCTGTTCACCTTGGCCTTGTGGCGCCAACCGGGCGCGACAAAGCAGGCCCTCTCCGAATCAGCCGTGCCCCAGACTATTTCCACTGCAGAGGCGTGCCGGCAGGCAGGAGTCGCACGGCTCGGGCAATATCCCAGTTTGTCAGTCGAAATCCGCCGATGCTTTCCTCGATGGTCATTTGGTCGGGAATGCTGGTTCCATGCAGCCCATAGGGCAGCGGTTCTGTACTCTTTGATTTTGCCAGATTGATCCAGAAGATACCCACAGGGTTCCTGGGACCGGCGGCGAGGTATTGTTCGGACGGCAGCCCGGTCTCGGATGCAGTAGGCGCCGGGCTCGGGCTGGGCAGACTCGTGCCGGGCTTAGGGGAACTGGTCTTCTGCGTCAGCTCTTTCCGCTCTCGTCGGAACGTCGCGAGCCTGGGACGTGGGATCACGTCAAGAATTGTCCAGGAGTTACGGCCGTGCAGACCAGGACGGGCCGGAGACATAGGCAGGACTGCAACTAATGAGCCGTTCTGGTAGATATTCAATTGCGACAGACCAATCACCGCCGCTGTCACCGGGTTTTTGGGGTCGGCCTGCGGTTGAAGCGGCTCGTTGAAAGCTCTTTCGATTTCAAAAGGGACCACGTTGGGGACACGA
>JAFAJU010000156.1 GCA_019236035.1 Verrucomicrobiota bacterium
CGGAAAACGGTTGCCCACCAGCACGAGACTCCGTCCCTGTCTAGCCACGAGATCGTTGGCACACTCCGTAAGCCACCCGTCGTCAAATTCCCCGGCGACATCCTTTAGTTGGGCCACCACACCGGTGAGAACACGATCGGTCGTCGAGGCAGCCACTTTTCTAGCCAACTGCACCGCAAAGGCAGGAATCTGGGACGCGGCGCAACGCAAACGGTGATCCGCCATTCCGCCCGTATTGGTGAACCGGTTTTCGACCGCGTAAAGCCGGTTCATTGCATCGGCCGCCTCGTGTACACGCCGGCGACGGCTAAAGTCCCGGACCCATTGCAGAGTTAGTTCGGTCCCCAAAAAATCGCAGTCCAGCGACACAATGACGTCGGCATTCGCGAGGGCTGGTTTAATGGTAACGTCTGGACCGAACAGAGATGTGACTGCCGCATTGCGTTCTTCGGAACCTAAGGGCTCGTAGGAATAAAGGCTGATCTGCGGGAAGTCACGCTTCAAAGACCTCAACATCCGATCACGAGTCGGCGAGGTTTGTTCATCCATCAGAATGCCGATCCCCGCACCCTTACTCGACTCAAGCTCTTTACGGACTTTTTCAAGATACTGATCAAATTGCTGAGCCGTGGCTGGTTTGCCGTTCAGAACGAAAGTCCGGGCTCGCTCCGGATCGTAGAGATCGAGCACCGAGGCTTGCGCAAAAAGGTCGGTTCCGCCGTTGCTGGAAGGAACGAGGGGATTTCCTTCGAGCTTTGTTGGGCGCCCTTCATAGGTGGTAGCGATGAGGGGCAATCCGCCCGATGGACCGGGCCTCGAAGTCGTATAGAGAACTGCTTTGCCTGGGATCAACCATTCTACGCTCTTGGTATACGGAACCAGATACGCTTCGGGCCGGCGGCAACCACTCAACCCGATACCAGCCAATGCCATCGAGGCACCCATGAGCCGCAGGAAATTGCGTCGTGAGACCCCATCAAGTTCGGCGGCGCCAGCTGGGAATTCGCGTTCCAGCCAAGACCTGAATTGTGGGGTGTCGGCCAATTCCTCAAGGCTGCGCCAATAGCGTTTGCCGGTGAGATTCTCGGGAGGATGTCGAAAGACTGTCTTCATTACCGATGGCAACCCGCGCAATTTTGCGGCGGATTAATGTCCCACTGTTTCTTTAATTCCAGACCGATCTGCTCTTGAGATGGCCCGCTATCCGGCTTCCAATCGAGGTTGAAGACCTGGCTCACGGGCCGGAGATTATTTTCGGGGTGGCGGTGGCAGTTCAAGCACCAGCCCATTGAGAGCGGTTCCTGCTGATAAACAACGTCCATGTGATTGATCTGACCGTGGCAACTCACGCAGCTGATCCCGCGATTGACGTGCACAGCATGATTGAAATACGCGAAGTCAGGCACCTGATGGATCTTGATCCAGTCGACTGGATTTCCGGTGGCCCAGCTCTGTCGAACCGCCGCCAATTTCGGACTGTCAGCTTTGACCTGCGTGTGACAATTCATGCAAGTCTGAGTGGTCGGTATATTTGAATGGGAAGAGACCTCCACATAAGAGTGACAATACCGGCAATCCATACCGAGCTGCGTCACATGGATATTGTGCGAGAACGCGACTGGTTGAATCGGTTGGTACCCCGCCCTCATGTACTCCGGGGTAAGATAATACCAATAGATTGCTGAAACTGCCCCTCCAAGCACCAGCAGACAGAAGACGATCTTCAACGGCAGGTAATTGGCCGAGCGAGGAAAAATATTAGCCATGCAAGATCACAAAGCAGTTAAAAGTGCGTGGCCGGCAGAGCGCGACACGACTACCGCGACCAAATTGGCTAGGTTGTACTGGGGTTAACAGGATCTTTTTCAAACTACATCTTAAGATTTTTGAAGACCCCGAGAATATTGGCTTCGCTGACTTAGGCAATGAAAATTTGCGCTCATCTCAGGTCGCTCCCCGACAAAGGTGGAGGCTAATATTACTTTTTCTAATGGCAACGTATTTTTTGGCGCCAAACCGAGAATTTTTCCTCGGTTTCCATTAAATTTTAAGGACGCAAAATAATTCGCGATAGGAGGGCGCGCTCCCATGGGACCCATAGGACATATAGGACCTATTTGCCCCATTTCGGCGACTGCCGAATGGGGCGGCCGCCGTCGTTCCGCGGACGCGGAACTATGGCGCCCCTGCTGGCCCGACGTAGCAACGGGGCAACAGGGGCGGAGTCGGGAGCCTCGACTAGAGCTCGCCGAAGTCCTCGCTACCCGCACCGCCGGGACGCCCGCGTCACACAGATCACCGCTCTTCCAACGCGGTCTCGGCCTCCGCGTTGCGTTCGCGCATGGCGGCCTTGCGGCTCAGCTTCACGCGACCCTTATCATCGATGCCGATGCATTTGACCCAAACCAGATCGCCGATTTTGACGACGTCTTCGACGTTCTTCACGCGGAAGTCCGCGAGCTCAGAAATATGCACCAGCCCATCTTTACCGGGCAGCACCTCCACAAATGCGCCAAACTCTTTGATGGAAACAACCCGCCCATGGTAGCTCTCTCCAACCTCAATCTCTTTGGTCATCCCGGTAATGATTTCCTTGGCCCGGTTTAGGCTCGCGTGGTTGGCTGAATAAATGTGGACGGACCCATCGTCATCAATGTTAATCTCGGCGCCCGTTTCCGCGACGATCCCTTTGATCGTTTTTCCGCCGGGTCCAATCAAGAGGCCGATCTTGTCCGGATGAATCTTTACCGTCTCGATTCGCGGCGCATACTGGCTCAATTCTTTACGGGGTGCGGTGATAGCCTCGGCCATGGCATCGAGGACGCGCATGCGGGCGTCCCGAGCTTGGCGAATTGCTTCGGCCATTATTTTTTGCGGAATCCCCGGAAGTTTGAGATCCAACTGAAAACCGGTGATTCCCTCCCTGGTACCGCAGAGTTTGAAGTCCATATCACCGAAATGATCTTCGGAGCCGATAATATCCGTCAATGTCGTGTAACGCTTCAGCTGGTCCGTCTCATATTCCGTAACAAGTCCCACCGAGATGCCGGCCACCGGTTTGCGAATGGGAACCCCTGCGTCCATAAGCGCCATCACCCCCGCACACACACTAGCCATCGACGTGGAACCGTTTGATTCCATGACCTCGCTGCTGACGCGGATAGCGTACGGAAACTCGCTCTCGGGCGGAATAACCGGTTCGATCGACCGTTCGGCCAGCGCACCGTGCCCGATCTCCCGGCGGCTCGTGCTGCCAAACCGTCCGGTTTCTCCAACGCTAAACGGCGGAAAATTGTAATGGAGGATGAAGCGCTTGGACTGATCGCCGCCGGTGTAGCCGTCGATCATCTGAGCCTCTTCCATGGAGGCCAGAGTCGCCAATGCGACCGCTTGGGTTTCGCCCCTCGCGAAAAGCGCGGATCCGTGCGAACGAGGCAGCAGCCCGACCTCTGCGCTCAGCGGGCGAATATCGTGCAAGCCGCGCCCGTCACAACGCTTCTCCCGATCGAGAATACTCACTCGAAATGCTTTTTTCTGCAGGTAGTCGAACGCCTGTGAAATTTCGAAAGAAGTGGCGTCCGGAAACTTTTCGAGAATGGTCGTTTCCACTTCTTTGCGTAGGGCATCCACCGCTTTGCCACGGGCAACTTTTCCTGAGGTGTAGAGGGCCGATTCGATACGATCACCCGCGACCTGGTACGCGATTTCGAGCAGATCGTCGCGAACATTCAGGAGCGCGACTTCCCTTTTTGGCTTACCGGCGACCGAAGCCAGTTCCTGCTGCATTTCGATGATCTCGCGGACAAAAGGATGCGCGAACTCCAGCGCGCGAATAAATTCCTCTTCGGGCAACTGGTCTGCTGCGCCCTCAATCATCACGACATCGTCCAGACTGCCGACATAGACTAGGTCGAGGTTGCTGAGTTGACGCTGCGAATGCGTCGGGTTTACGACGAATTCGCCGTGGACACGCCCAACCCGGACCGCTCCGATCGGTCCTGCAAACGGAATGTCGGAGACGCAAAGTGCGGCCGACGCGCCATTGATGCTGAGAATATCCGGATCATTTTCTCCGTCAGCACTTAAGAGAACGCTGATCACTTGTGTATCGTAGAAGTAGCCTTTCGGAAACAGCGGGCGCAACGGGCGGTCTGTCATCCGGGAAGTGAGCGTTTCCTTCTCCGAGGGCCGACCTTCCCTTTTAAAATAGCCGCCGGGAAATTTGCCGGCAGCTGCCGCCTTTTCGCGGTAGTCGACGGTCAGGGGAAAGAAATCCTGCCCTTCTTTGACTGTTGTGGCAGAGACGGCCGCCACCAGAATGATTGTTTCGCCCGATCGGACGGTGACAGCGCCGTCGGCCAATTTTGCTAGTTTACCTGTTTCGATCGTTAGATCAGAGGAACCTATGTTTTTTGAGACTCGTTTTTCCATTGAATGAGCCTCTGAGATAACCAACGCCATGGGCCCTTGCTCGTAGGTCCGAACTCCGAAGCATCCTCGGGGCTCGAACCTAAGACCAAGGCCGCCTGTTGGACCTCAAAGGCAAAGTTTAGAGGTTTGACTGGTTGATCGGCTTGTCGGGAGACTCGCCCTACCGGCGCTTCGCCACCAAGCCGTAGGCTGAAAGGACGAAGCTCCCGCTGAACCGCTTTTATGGACCATAGCCTTATGTTTTGCCAGGTCCAAACAAAAAGCCGCCCACCAGGGCGGCTCCGGTTACTTCCGTAAATTGAGTTTTTCGATGACTGACTTGTATCTATCTTGCGAGGTACGCTTGAGATAATCGAGCAGGCTTCGCCGGGTGGCCACAAGCTTTAGAAGTCCTCGGCGGGAAGAGTGATCTTTGCGGAAGATCTTAAGATGATCAGTCAATTGATTTATCCGACGGGTCAACAGTGCGATCTGAACGTCTGCACTCCCGGTATCCTTATCGTGCAAGCGAAACGCACTCAGATCTATCTGGTCACTCGATGCCATATTTTCTAAAGGGGGTGAACATAGGGGATAACGCCCCGGGCGCAAGCGTTTTTTGGCCAATAACACGGGCGTCCCGCCCGTCATTCCTCGCTCCTACACGGGCGTCCGCACGGGATTGTGGCACGGGCGTCTCGCCCGTGGAACGAACAAGATCACGGGCGAGACGCCCGTGTCACCGGCTTCAGCCGTTTCCGATTGCCACGAGATCATCCGCCAATTCGCCGAACGTCTTGGTAATCAGCTTTTCCCCCAACGTGTTGATATTGATTTCCAGACCGAGCTTCTCCTCGAGGTGCAACACGAACTCCACGAGGTCGAGACTCTGTTGAATTACGTCGCTCGCCTTCATTCCTTCGAGGTTATCCCTGGGTACGTTTGGAAAATTCTCCGCGAAGAATTCCGTCATTGCTTCTAAGACTGCCTTCCGCTCGATCATACGATTAACTCAAACTCGAAAACCGCCGCCACAGGCCACGTGAAATCCGGCGCCCATCGACAGCCATCGGACTGCCTGGCCCGATCTGGCGCATCCTAAGACATTCTTTAATATATGCAAGATACTCACACTGCTCATATTAGAGCACGATCTGAAATGATTAATCGACGGCTCAAGCGCTGATCGGGCGAGGCCGAGTTTTTTCGCCAGACTCAGCAGCAGCATAATTCCTGCAGGATGAATCGCCCAGCCTGCTTCCGGATCCCTTTCGACTTGGAGTTCAGTCATTGCCTCGAGTACCTGGCTGCGAACCGTTACCTCGAATTGTTCCAAGTCCGCAATCCCGAATCGATAATAGTCGGTTCCCCAGTCCCACCGAATCAGCTCCGTAGCGTCGCCTCTCCAGGATGATAACTTCCCCAAAGCAAGCGCACCTTCCGCGGGTTCGTCCGAAATCCAAACGCCTGCCGCCCCGTCACCGAAAGTACAAATGCCTTGCCAATTCGAACGACCGGCGTTTTTGGGATCGATCAGAGTCGAGGTGGGTTCCATCGCAAGGATCAGAACGTTTCGGATCTCCGGAGAGAGATTGTTCACAAGCTGCATTGCGCGCACGCTGGCCGTGCATCCGCCATTCCCGAGGTCCATTTGCGATGCAGTTCTACCGACCAGACTTCCCAGCCGCCGAGCAGCACGTTCCGCGATCCCCGGCAGAAGCAAGCCTTCGCTGCAGATCCCAAACAGGGCATCAAAAGGCCGGCTAGGTGGTGCGCTTTCAATTTGCTCGGCGATGGCCGAAATGGATGCCTCAACGGCGCGCGCGAAAGCGTCGGCATGCTCGGCAAACGTCTCCAGCCACATAAACCGATCCCCGCCTTGATTGTAACGGGTTCGATTACCGATCAGCAGCAGGCGAACAAAGTCGAAAAGAGCGTTCTTTTCGGAATCATCCACCTCGAGCTTTTCAAATCTCGACCGAATGGCTTCGAGCATCTCCTGGTTGCTGACCGCAACTCCCACAAGCGGTGCGTAAATGGCGCGGATGTAACGGCTCACAGACTGATTGGGCGCACCCTAGCACAGGTCGGAAAGGTTTGTCGCTATTTTTCGGTAGGGTGAAGCTCCGCCTGAGCCGCGCGTGACGCAAAGTAGGTGAAGCGTCCCGCTTTGCACTCTTCGGAGCTAAAGCAAAGCGGGACGCTTCGCCTACGTCGTACCGCGTCACGCGCCGCGATGCGCCGCGGCTCGGGAGCCTCGTGGCCTGATTCTACCGGCCCGGCTACGCGCCGATATGCCATTCCTCGACGAGGTCGGGCGGAATCTCGTGCAAAAAACGCGACGGGCGCTGAAGCCGATTGTCGACTGATGCGCCGGTCCAAAGCGTCGGATAAGTCAGATACAACTCGTCTTGAGCGCGGGTCACGGCTACATAGAACAACCTGCGCTCCTCTTCGATTGCGTTCACCGACTCAAGCGAGCGCGAACTGGGGAACATGCCGTCACTGAGCCAGATTACGAATACCGCTCGCCATTCGAGACCTTTCGCCTGGTGAATTGTCGACAAGGTAATTTTTTCCGTTTCCTGGTCCGCCACCCGGACGCCCTCGGTGTCTGCCGTTGCCATGAGAGAAAGCTGGCTCAGAAAATCAACCGGATCCTTGAAAGTCTGGGCAAACGATTCCAGAGAAGTCAAATCGTCGCGGCGCTGTTCGTAATTAGCGTACTTCGTGCGGAGGTAGTCATCGTAAA
>JAFAJU010000300.1 GCA_019236035.1 Verrucomicrobiota bacterium
TGATTCGCCAAAGCCTGGCCGAGCAGGACAAATCCAACTCCGGCTGGCAGCGCGACCTATCGGTCAGCTACGACAATATTGGCGACGTGCTGGTGGCGCAAGGCAAGCTCCAGGAGGGACTTGATGCCTACCAGCAAAGCCTGAAGATTCGCCAAAGCCTGGCCGACCAAAACAAAGCGAACTCGGACTGGCAACGTGATCTGATCGTGTCACTCTATGAAGTCGGAGCCACGGTAGCCAAGATTGGCGGCAACGATAACGTCACGCGAGCTCAAGAGTTCCTTCGAACGGCTCTGGGATTGGCTCTTGTCTACAGCGGCCGGGATCGAGAGCAGCTGATACATGCATTGAGCCATTCCCTACAGAACTTGGCTCACTGAAAACGTTCGGCGTTCAGCGTGCCTCGCCGAACGGCGAACGCCAAACGGTGAACGCCGAACGCCTCTCTCCCCGTCACACGGCGGAAGCGATCTTCTCCTTCTCGTGCTCGATGTACCCGTAGACCTCGGGCAGGATGAACCGCGCTGCCAGGAAGCCGGTGAACGAGGATAGTGAGACCAACGCGGTGGCCAGGGGGATACCTAAGTGCTCGAACACTAGCGGAAAGAGAAAGATCGTAAGGAAGTTCGGCAGCTTCACAAACATGTAGCCGAATCCGGACGCGGTGGCCTTATACCGGGAAGGCGCGACCATCGAGCAGATGGTCATCCCGTTCGAGGCGGCCCAGTAGTGGCACCACATCAGGGCAGCCGCAGCCACCGGTACCAGGAGCTTCCAATCCAGGTAGAGGAACAGCGCTGCGGCGACCAGCGAGAGGCAGGCTCCTCCGAAGCCCCATTGGGAGATCCCGCGATGGCCCAGTTTGGGTGTGATAACTGGGGCGACAAACCCACTGATCGTGGCGATGATGTAGATCGCGGCGATGAAGAAGTTGGTGCCCACAATGCCGGAGACTCCACTGAGCAGCAAGATAACGGGAAGGTAGAACCCGAATGCGGAGAACTCGATACCCTGCATCGCATTGGAGATCCAGGCAAAGATGCTGGCCCGCTTGCGAACCGGATCCTTCCAGATATCAGCCAGGAAGTCGCGAGTGCGCGGCCGGGGGATACGGTAGTCTTCGTCGGGCAGCATATTCAGCGGATCGTTAAACATTTCCTTGGCCACCTTCTTGGCCTGCTTGAACTTGCCCGCTTGAACCAGCGAAAGAGCCGTGTCCGGGACATCGAGCCGCATAACCAAGAGGATCAGCGCGGGAACCGCGCCCAGAGCAAGGCCGATCCGCCAGAGCAGGCTGTGGTCCAGGCCGCTCAGGTACATGATCGTAACCACGATGATGCAGCTGACCTCGCCAAGGCCGAACATGCCCTGCCAACGGTTGCCCATAACCTCACGCTTGCCCTTGGGCATCGACTCCATGATGTAGGTGTAGCCGGTCGCGATATCGCTACCCAGCGGAATGCCAAGCAGGAAGCGGATGATCACCAGATCCCACATGCTCCTGGCAAATGCCTGCACGATCGCCAGAACGACGAACGACGCCATGGTGGTGAGGAACACCTTGCGCCGACCCAAGCGGTCGGCCGCCCAGCCGCCGATCATCGCACCGATCAGCGCTCCCAGTTGGACCGAGGCCGAGGTCAGGCCGAGCAACGGGGCGCTGGGCTTGAACTCGTCCTTAACGAAAATTAAGAGGAAAGAGATCGAATACAGATCCCATGCCTCAATGAGGATCGTCGTGATCATTAACCAGCCGGTGCGCGTGCCCGACTGGGTTCCCTCCATACTCAGTACGTGGGCAGCAGCTTCGTCGGACAGCTTGCGTAGCTCTTCTTGGCCGGGAATCATCGGCGCTTTCCTGGCGGGTGATAATCGACGGGCGTTTTCACCGCCTCATCTATTTCTTCGGCCGTGAGGAGCACGATCGTTTTCATACGGACCGCGCCAGTCGCCATCACCGCCAGCGCAACGGCCGCTGCAGCCAGGTTCCCAGGCAGGTCAAGGATGACTCGAACATCATTTTGCCCGAACACGAAATAGAACGCGTCCAGGTGTCCATCTAAGTTTTCCACCATTCTCTGCACTTCAGCGCGTCGCGCTGCTGCACCTTCCTTCATGAGGCCCTTTGCCCCCTGTTCGGTGTAGGCTGCCTCGATTAAGTACTTCGGCATAGCTAGTCTCCGGGAAACAGTGCTTGTGTCGTCCGAGATTCTCTTTTCGCGGGGAATGGCCCCATCGAGCCATCTACAAAGGCTCTTGGGAACCCTAGTCCCATCCGCAGTTTGATATAGGCTTGCCCAACAACCAATTCAGAAAAGGAGATATTTAACATGGCAAACTTTAGACACTATGGTGGCAGCTCAACCCCAAGACGAAGCCGAGAAAGATGATAGCCTAGGCTGAGCTTGCGAGGCCTAGGACGCCCTACGAGCGCACGCTTAAGGGTAGCCGACTATATTCCATGGCGACCAGACAGACATCATCGCTGAAATGTCTGCCTGCCGAGAAGCGCTGCACCTCCTCAATAACCTCATGACAGAGTTGAAAAGCGGGCAATTCACGTCGCCTGTTCACAGCCTCGAGCAGGCGCCGATAATCATAAATATCTCCGCCAGGCCCTTCCACTTCAAATAGTCCGTCGGTAAACAGCAACACCGTATCTTGCGGCGAAAGTTCACAACGGCAGTTGGTATAAACCGCCTCTTCGAAAAGCCCGAGCGCCGGCCCATGCTTGCTGCCGTTCAAAGGATACGTATCGGCGTGATCTCTCGCGCTATGAACACGTAACGGATTGGGATGTCCGGCATTCGCGTAGTTCATTTCGCCCTTCTCCAATTCCGCGAGCAGATAAAAGGCGGAAGCAAAGACCGGGACCTCGCTGTACTCCAGTGTTGAGCGCAGGGCTCGATTGAGCCTGGAAAGCAGCTCCGCAGGATCTCCCCAATAGTCCCGCAGTTGGCCCAATAGAGCGTTTACGGTGGAAGCGACCAGAGCCGCACGCACTCCATGGCCCATCACGTCGCAGATAAAGAGCCCGACGTCGGTATTGGAAAGTTTTAAGACTTCGAAAAAGTCACCGCTCACGCTCATTGAGGGTTGGTAAAAGTGGTAAAAGTGCACCGCGCTCTCTTCTTTGGAAGCGGAATGAGGGAAACTAGGGTATCGCCGTGGCAGC
>JAFAJU010000340.1 GCA_019236035.1 Verrucomicrobiota bacterium
GCCGTTCAAATTGTGCGGTCGCTCCATCATGCGAATTTCCGCCTGCATCAGCCGGGCTTGGACTGCCTGCGGATAGCTCGGAAATTCCTGCAATAGCGTTTCAAGCGTTTCGTCAGCTGAGCCGTTTCCGGATTTCGCCTGAAACAAAGCCTTGGCAAACAACAGGTCGCCGATTGAATCGTTATACGGCTTCGTTTCTTTCAGTTCCCGAAATGCTTGTTCAAAGCCGGCTGTGTCGTCGAGCCTCAGACTGCAGATCGCCCAATTGAAAAGCGTCTTCTGCCGATCGTAATTGAATGTCTTCGCCAGACTGAGGAAAATATCCCTGGCAGCAGACATATTGCCGCGCCGGTAATAGTTTTCGCCGAGGAGGTACTTGACGCGAAATCGGTCAGCCGGTGCAAGACTAGGAGAACGCTGCAGCAGACTTTCGAGTTGCTTGACTGCATCGTCAAGGTTCCCGGCTTCGAGTTGTTGACGGCCCAGGATCAGGCAGGCTTCGACGGTAATTGGGTGGTCAGGGAAATGCTCTACGAGGGTGCGGCAGCTCTCCAGGGCTTGGGCTGTCAGATCCTGCCGCAGTTGCAGACGCGCTAGGTAATAGAGTGCGTACGCCGGGCGATCCGGCCCGGAGGTCTCCGGATTTTCTGCGGCCCAACGAGCGAGTTCTGAGGTCTCCGGGTTATCCTCCTTAGAATAGATCTCAAATAGGTTCGCGAATAAATCGCCCAGAATCGGGCTTCTGGGGTCGTCCGAGATCAATTTTTCGAGCTCAGTTTCGGCCTCTTCGAATTCCTGACTTTGCACCAGGACTTTGGCTAATCCGAGGCGGGCGATGGTGATCATTCGGAGTGTCCGGTCATCCGGCTCCGCCAGGACTTTGTTAAAGGCGTCGGCGGCTTCCTTCATCTGCCCTTCGTTCAGAGCGAGTTCCCCTTCAAGGCATAGCTTCTCGAGCTCAGTTTTTCGTGAGTTTGCCTTGACGCGAGAGAGGAGCGTTTCGGCCTTTGAGTTATTCAATTCACCTAGATAGATCTCCGCGGCCAGGATTTCCGCTTTCGGGTCCGCGGTTTGATCATCTACGATTAGGGGTTCCAGCGTTTTCAGAGCAGCCTCTGATTCTCCGAGCGCTTTCTGAGAATCTGCCAGACCTATTCTCGCTTCGACCAAATACCGGGTCGACATCGTTATCAGGCTCGCGAACAAATCGGCGGCGTCTTGCCACCGTCGCGACCGAAAAGCTTCCTGAGCCTTCAGAAAAGTGGCTTCCGGCCCCGTCGACTTCTCCAGGATCTTGGCAGCTTCTGCTGTTTTCCCGGTTTCGATGAGACACTGCGCAAGCAGCGTTCCGGCTGCTTCCGCCCGATCCGGTGCCGGCTGAGACGCTAGAAATTGCCGGAGCTTGGTAATGCTTACTTCTGGAATTCCGGCGCGATAAGCCTGGATCGCGTCATCCAGTAAGTCAGCCCGGGCCGAAGTGCAATGGATCCAGAACAGGATCAGAATAGCTACCAGTATTCTCATTCAGGGTACGAGTACCCGCTTCAGGAAGTGGCCGGTATGACTTGCGTTGACCAGCACAATTTGTTCAGGTGTGCCTTGGGCGATGACCTGGCCGCCGTCGTCTCCTCCCTCTGGTCCGAGATCGATGACCCAATCCGCAGATTTTATCACCTCAAGATTGTGCTCGATAATCACTAAGGTGTTTCCCTGGTCGCGTAGTTTGAGAAGCACCTCGAGCAGTTTGTGAATGTCCGCAAAGTGGAGCCCGGTTGTCGGTTCATCAAGAACGTAAACAGTTCTGCCCGTCGCTTTCTTGGCGAGCTCAGCTGCAAGTTTCACCCGCTGTGCTTCGCCCCCGGAGAGTTGGGTACCGGACTGGCCAAGCGTCAGGTACCCCAGGCCAACGGCCACCAGTGGTTCAAGCTTGTCGAAAATCGCTGGCACATTCCGAAAAAACCGAGCCGCTTCGTCTACTGACATCTTCAAGACGTCAGCGACGTTCTTGCCCCGGTAAGTGATCTCGAGTGTCTCGCGATTGTAGCGTGCACCTCGACAGACTTCGCACTCGACGTACACGTCGGCGAGGAAATGCATCTCGATTTTGATGACCCCGTCTCCCTGGCAATTCTCGCATCGGCCTCCTTTAAGATTAAAACTGAATCGCCCGCTATCATAGCCTCGCACGCGCGAAGCCGGTAATTGACTGAAAAGCTCTCGGATCGGTCCGAAGGCGCCGGAATATGTGGCCGCATTGGACCGAGGCGTTCGACCAATCGGACTTTGATCGATCACAATAGCTTTGTCGACCTGGTCGAGACCTTTAATCGAGCGATGCAAGCCGGGACGCTCTTTGGACTTATAAAAATGGCGGAACAATGCTTTTCGCAGGATATCGTCGACCAAGGTGGATTTGCCACTTCCGGAAACGCCGGTCACGCAAACCAGGCAGCCCAACGGGAATGAAACTGTCAGGTCACGCAGGTTGTTTTCCCGCGCTCCGACGACGGTGAGCCAACCATCTGCGCCCGGTTCTGGAATGCGCTCACGGTTATAGAGCAAACCTTTCGGTAAAACCCGCGCCCTGGGAACAGGGATACGGAGAACGCCTGAGAGGTATTGCCCGGTCAGAGATTCGAGATTCGTCTCGATCTCATTAATGGAGCCTTTTGCGACCACCTGGCCGCCACGTGGACCTGCGCCTGGACCCAGGTCGATGATATAGTCGGCGGCACGAATCGTGTCCTCATCGTGTTCGACCACAACCACCGTATTCCCGAGATCGCGTAGATGTTTCAAGGTCGTGACCAACCGATCGTTATCGCGCTGGTGCAGACCGATACTCGGCTCGTCTAGCACGTAGAGGACCCCCGCTAGCCCTGAGCCGATTTGTGTCCCCAGTCGGATGCGTTGAGCTTCACCGCCCGAGAGGGTGCCACTTTCCCGGTTCAGAGTGAGGTAACCAAGTCCAACCTCAACTAGGAAAGTGAGCCGATTGCGGATCTCCCTTAAAACTTCGGACGCGACAACCCGCTGGTGTTTGGAAAGAAGGATGTCTTCCACGAAGCCCTTCGCGTTGGCGATCGTCAACGCACAGAATTCATGAATATTCAGTTCACGATGGTTCAGGTCCTGGATCGTGACAGCCAGGATTTCAGGGCGCAGCCTCGCCCCGCGGCAGAGCCTGCACATCCTCCTTCCCTGGAAACTCTTTAGTCGAGTCCTGGTGAACTCGCTCTCAGTTTGTTGAAATACGTTTTCAAGCTGTGCTAGCAGTCCTTCAAAGGGTTTCTCGACGACTTTTTCGCCAAATGTGAATCGAATCTCGCTCTCGCCTGTCCCAAACAGAAGCGCTTGCTTGAAATGTGCGGGAAGTTCTATGTAAGGCGTTTCGAGGCTCACCTTGTAATGTGTCGCTAACGCGCTCAATTGAGCACGGTAGTAAGCCTGCATCCTCTTGTTAGCTTTTCGCCAGGTTGCGATTGCGCCTCCGTCGAGAGATCTGTTTTGGTCCGGGATGACCAGTTCGGGATCAAAAAACGCTTCAGAGCCTAGTCCTTGGCACGCCGGACACGCCCCGGCTAAGCTGTTAAATGAGAAATGCTTGGGTGTTAGTTCGGGCAGCAGAAAGTCGGTCTTCGGATTACAGAAGTTTGTCGAATAGGGGATATCGTCCCATTCCAACGGACCTGGAAGTTGGCGGCTGACAATCATCCGGTTTTTGCCCCATAAGAGGGCTGTATCGACCGAGTCTGCAAGCCGGGTACGGACACCTTCTCTAATCACGAGGCGGTCGACAACAATCTCGATCGTATGGCGTTGCGTCTTCGAAAGCCGGATCGGTTCGGGTCGAGCCAATTCCAGGACTTCGCCGTCAATGCGTACCCGCACAAATCCTTCCCGCTTGATCTTCTCGAGCACATCACGGAATTCTCCCGGCTCGTGTCGGATAAGCGGTGCGACGATCAGAATGCGCGTCTCTTCAGGGTAAGCGAGAATCTGGTCGACGATCTGTTGCGGCGCCTGCTTAAAAATCTTTTCCCCGGTCGACGGGTCATGTGGTTGGCCAATGGCGGAAAACAGGACTCTCAGGTAGTCATAAATCTCTGTGGTGGTGGCGATCGTTGAACGGGGGTTCGCAATGGAGCTCCGCTGTTCGATCGCGATGGCGGGCGAAAGTCCCTCGATGAAATCGACGTCCGGCTTCTCCGTCCGGTCAAGAAACTGCCTGGCATACGCCGAGAGGCTCTCGACATAGCGACGTTGACCCTCCGCATAGAGTGTGTCGAAGGCGAGCGAAGACTTCCCGGATCCGCTCATACCTGTGAACACGATCAGTCGTTCCCGAGGAAATTCGACACTGATGTTTTTCAGATTGTGTTGGCGGGCGCCTATAATACGGATCGTTTCAGCAGCCATCGGTTAAAAAGCCAGTAAACAATCACCAAAGCATAAGAGTCGGCTGCCGACCAGTGCTTTTGGGTTGGCTTACGTAGCCTGCATCGCTCACAAATCTTCAGAGATTTTTGAGCGATGCAGGCTAATTGCCGAAGGATCGGGTTCTCTTTTCGGCGCCGAAGTCTCACAGATCGAGTACGAGACGACGACGAGCACGATTCCTCGAACTTCGGAATCTGCGCTTAAGTGAACGCTTCCGGGGGCGCGTCCCTACCGTCGAGGGATACGTCCTAATCCGGCGGTGGCGGGGTCACCGGCTGGCTGTAGCGGTCAGGCGGACGCTCACCGCGGTTGTACGGACCCGGTTGGTCGTCGTTATCGTCCTGGTCTTCGTCTTGGCCGTGTTTCGGATCTATCGTATTACGACCAGTAAACTTTTCCTGAAACCAGCCGCCGACGGTTTGAAACACCCGGGTGGTCCGATGAACGACGTCCTGACCGAAATGTACCACCGAGGAACCATATCGGTTCGCTCGGTCGCCCATCGTTTCTCCCGCGTGTTGATCGGAATCATCTTCGGCAGAGTCATACTTGCGATCCTGATATTCGGGCTGCCGGTAGTCAGCCGGAGGGTGGTTCTCCCCACTGCTGGGAGGAGGCGGCGGACCGGCGAGCGCTTCCTCATCCGAATGACGCTGCCGCGGTTGAGCGTCATGATCTCCATGTTGGGGAGCCCAATTACCGGAACTGACTAGTGTCCCATTGCCGGCTGCGACTCGCACCGCACCGACCGGGCGCTGTTCATAGTCAAACATTTCCAACGTCCACACTGGCTGGCCAGTCGCGCCATCCACGGCGAGCCGATAATTAACGCTATCAAAACCGACCTGATTGCGACTAGCTTCCTTTTCAGCGGTCCGGAAAGCGCCGTCGGAGTCGAGGTTCAATTTTGTCAAATCAATCGGCTTGGATCCTGCCTGCGACGGATGAACCGGAGTTCGTTCTGAGGTGATCCGTCCGGACACAATGTCCAGTTCGCGCACGCCGCCGCGCGCTGTGGGATCGTCGAGGTCGATTCGCCAGTCCACGGGCTGTGGTCGGCCGGACTGGCCGGAAATCGCGATAACCTGATTCAGGGCCTTCTCACCCCGTTGTGTCCCTATCGTCCGCAACGCCTTATAAGCGGTATCCTCTGCTGAGACGAAACCCGGCGATAGAGCAATCGCCACAAACGGAACGCACAACCAATGCTTCATTAAGAGTTTTTCCTTTTTTACGGGTATTTCTCGTTTTCTGCAAGAACAGAGATGGTGTTATGCGGGCAAGGTCGGTAGCGCCGGGGTGCCATCCTGCCGTTTAATCCGCTTGAACCGATCGAAGGAAATATGTTTGCTACTCTCTCAAGTCATGCCAGTGCCACGCGTGCTAATTGCCGACGATCAGTCGGAAGTTTTGAGAGCTCTTTCATTCATTTGCTCGGCGGAAGGGTACCAGGCAATCACAGTCAATTCGCCGGCTGCCGTTCTGGCAAAATTAGGGAAAGAAGATTTCGATGTTGTGCTGATTGATCTGAACTATCATCAAGACAATGCGAGCGGGGAAGAGGGCTTGGCGCTATTGAAGCAGATTCGCGCTATCGATTCGTCAATACCTGTTGTCGTGATGACTGCTTTTGCCTCTATTCAACTTGCGGTTGAAGCGGTTCGCCTCGGAGCCCAAGACTTTCTGCAGAAACCCTGGGAAAACGAAAGGCTCCTCTCGATTTTGCGCACTCAAATTGCGTTGCGGGACGCGCTCCGCGTTAAAGAACGGCTCGAAGCAGAAAATAGCACGTTGCGATCGTCGCAAACGCCGCTGGCCGGATTCGTTGCAAAATCATCCGCCATGCAACAGGTGCGGGAGATCATTGAGCAAGTTGCACCATCGGACGCAAATGTTCTAATTACGGGCGAGAACGGCGTTGGCAAAGGGGTGGCGGTTCGAATGCTGCACCAGCTCTCCCTACGTTCTGCCCAGCCACTGATAACGGTTAACATGGGAGGGCTGCCGGAGGGGGTTTTCGAAAGTGAAATGTTCGGGCACGTCAAGGGTGCGTTCACTGACGCCCGTGCGGACCGTGCTGGCCGTTTTGAGCTGGCAGATAACGGTACCTTGTTCCTGGACGAAATTGCAAACCTCACGGCCACACAACAGGCCAAGCTTCTGCGCGTGTTGGAGACCGGAGAATTCGAGCGTGTCGGCTCTTCGAAGACGCGCCGTGCGGATGTGCGGATTCTGACGGCGACAAACGCCGATCTTCGCAAAGAAATCGAAGCCGGCAGGTTCCGGGAGGATTTATATTTCCGGTTAAACACAATCCAGATTCATCTGCCGGCCCTTCGCGAGAGAGTCGAAGACATCCCGGTTCTAGCTGGGGAATTCCTGACCGAGCTAATGCAACGATACCGCAGGAAGATTCAGGGATTTCATGCAGACGCGATCGCGGCGCTCAGGGCTTATCCCTGGCCGGGCAATGTCCGCGAGTTGCGCCATGTTATTGAGCGCGCAGTACTCCTGGCGCGGTCCAACCTTGTCCAGGCATCTGATCTTGGCATTCAAGGTGCGCCTCCAAAGGCGCCTCAGCTGGAGCAGATGGACCTGGACTCGGCAGAAGTTTTCCTGATCAATCGCGCGTTGGCTCGGCACAACGGAAATGCTCTGCTCGCGGCAAAGGATCTTGGGCTGAGCCGGAGCGCGTTTTATCGCCGCTTGCAGAAATACGGAATCAGCGCGACGTAGGCGAAGCGTCCCGCTTTGCTCTTCAGAACAGCTAACGCCCGATTTCGCGACATACCCTAACTAAATACTCCACACCGTCTTTCCGGCCACGATCGTTCTGACCGCGCGTCC
>JAFAJU010000367.1 GCA_019236035.1 Verrucomicrobiota bacterium
AATCCGGTGCTCATTGGCGAGCCGGGCGTCGGCAAGACTGCGATTGTCGAGGGCTTGGCTCGTCGCATCGTGTCTGGCGACGTGCCCGATAGCCTCAAAGACAAACGTATCGTGGCGCTTGACCTGGGAGCGCTCATCGCCGGAGCGAAGTTTCGAGGCGAATTCGAGGAGCGGCTGAAGGCGGTTTTGCAGGAGGTCACCAAGGCCCAAGGGCAGATCATCCTGTTTGTTGACGAGCTCCACACGATGGTTGGCGCCGGCAAGGCGGAGGGCTCCATGGACGCGGGCAATATGCTCAAGCCTATGCTCGCTCGAGGCGAACTTCACTGCATCGGCGCTACTACCTTGGACGAATACCGCAAATATGTGGAGAAGGATGCCGCCCTTGAACGCCGTTTTCAGCCGGTCATGGTCGAAGAGCCGAGTGTGGAAGACACCGTTTCCATTCTGCGCGGTCTGCGCGAGCGCTACGAATTGCATCACGGGGTTCGCATTCAGGATAGCGCGTTGGTAGCGGCCGCGCAGCTCTCACACCGCTACATCTCCGATCGTTTTCTGCCGGACAAGGCTATCGATCTCGTCGACGAAGCCGCCGCCAAGTTGCGAACCGAAATGGAATCTATGCCGGAAGAGCTTGAATCGCTCGAGCGCCGCATACTCCAGCTCGAAATTGAACGAGAAGCTCTTCGCAAGGAAAAGGACCAGGCCTCCAAGGAGCGGTTGAGCGCGCTGGAAAAAGAGCTGGCCGATCTCAAAAGCGATCGGGACGCGCTCAAGGCGCAGTGGGAAGGGGAAAAAGATGCCATAGACGACATCCAGAAACTTCGCGCTGCTCTTGAATTGGCCAGGACCGAAATGGATCAGGCGCAACGCAAAGGTGACCTGACGCGCGTGGCCGAATATAAGTACGGCAGAATCCCGCAGCTCGAGGAGCAGCTCAAGGAACACGAAGCGAAGGTAACCGGGGATCGCAGCCGGCGGCGTCTTTTGCAAGAGGAGGTCACCGCTGATGAGATCGCCGAGGTAGTCTCGAGTTGGACGGGAATCCCAGTGGCGCGTCTACTTGAGGGCGAGAAGGAAAAGCTGTTACGTCTGGATCAGATTCTTCACGAACGCGTTGTGGGACAGGATGAAGCCGTTCAAGCAGTGGCAGACGCTGTCATTCGTGCGCGTTCCGGGCTGAAGGACCCCAAACGCCCGATTGGTTCCTTCATTTTTCTCGGACCAACCGGGGTGGGTAAGACCGAGTTGGCCCGCGCGCTGGCGGAGAGTTTGTTCGATAGCGAGGAGAACATTGTGCGCATCGACATGAGCGAATACATGGAAAAACACGCCGTGGCTCGAATGATCGGTGCACCGCCAGGATACATAGGCTACGAGGAGGGAGGACAGCTCAGCGAAGCGGTCCGGCGTAAGCCCTATTGTGTTGTGCTCTTCGACGAAATCGAAAAGGCACATAACGACGTCTTTAACGTGTTGCTGCAAATCCTCGATGATGGCCGGCTCACCGATAGTCATGGTCGGACGGTGGATTTCAAAAATACTATCATCATCATGACCTCCAATATCGGCAGTCCCTATCTGATCGAGAATGCGAGCGAAAAGGGCGAAATTGCCGAGCAGGTTCGCAGCAAGGTGATGGCCGAATTGCGGGTCCATTTTCGGCCGGAGTTCCTCAACCGGGTAGATGAAATCGTCTTGTTCAAGCCGCTGACACTCTCCGAGATCAAACGAATCATTGACCTGCAGCTTAAATTGCTGCGCGTCCGACTAAGTGAACGGCACCTGGAACTGGAACTGACGGACGCAGCGAAGGAGTACATCGCACGCGAGGGTTATGACCCTGTCTACGGGGCTCGGCCGCTGAAGCGATTTCTACAGCGACATCTGGAGACTGCATTGTCGCGACAGATCCTGGCCGGTACCATCCCTGAAGGCAGCCGCGTCACGGCTGATTTCAAGAAGGGCCACCTGACATTTGAGTCAGTGCCGCTTCAGAAAGAGGAGCAGTGAGCAAAAGGATCTGAGACGTGCGACGCCGGTCGCGCGGGAACGCGCCCCTACCGCTCGCTACTCTTCGGGCCAAGGGGAAAGGTAAAATGAGCGTTCTCGCCAACGGTGTGCTCGCGGCATTCGTCGAAAGCTTTTCGGTCGTTGGCCGTGCTTCTCGAGGCGGTCGGCGACGAGATCCAGAAACTGGTCTATCGGCATCCCCACTGCTTTGGCTTCGTCGGCGTAGGAGTCTCGAAAAGACTTTGCCCATGATCCGCGTCTGGAGTGTTTTCCTCCGTGCCGGGAGTCCTCGAGTCTTTTGCTCATCTCATTAATAAATTTCGGCTCTCGAGGCGGAATCTAAAGTCCATATTGTGTTTGGCTTTGCATAGATAGCTAGCCCGCAAAAATCACGCGTTGGGAGAATCGACGAGCTCATTGCGGGCTAGTCTACGGAAAGAAACTCGTCTTTGTGTCGGGCGATGAACTCGGTCAACGCCAACCTAATTGCGTCGCTGACGCCAGTGCCCGTGAACCACTCGATCGGATGCCGGACAACCCATTCGGCCAAGGCGTTTTTCAGAAGTTCGACCTGCTTGACCACGCCGCTTTGCTTCTGCAGCCAACGGACCTGCTGTGCCGAGAGTTGAGCGCGAATCCAGGGGTCAACTTGGTTTGGATCTTCACTGCCATTCGACGTTAAGCCATCTTCAGTCATAATTGGATCACACACTCGTTATCACGCGCCAGTCCTAGCTTGATCCCGAATGGAGCTCGACGGAACCGTAGCCGAATAATCCGGTTACGCCCGAAATTCCGCTAAGCGCTCCGGCGCGAATGCCGACGCGTAGGCACGCTGCTGACATCGGCTGGTCGAGCATGTCTTGGCGAACTCCGTGCGCGATCACGGCAATTTCGGAACGCGAAAATTCGA
>JAFAJU010000531.1 GCA_019236035.1 Verrucomicrobiota bacterium
TCCATTTCGGAAATAGAGGCGGCCGGCTCGAAACTCGCAAATCCTGCCGCCTTGCTCATGTTCGGTATCATCGCCCGTATCAAACACAACGCCATCGCCGGGTTTGAGCTGCGCCCCCGGGTCCACCTCTACGTAATCCTTTCCAACTCTTCGGACGAGTCCAATAAACGGTCCCCGCTTCTTGGCACATCGCGCGTTCACCAGCCGCTGATGGTCCACCCCCTGAAACCAGCCGGAGAAAAGACCGCGTGAAAAAGTCATTTCCAGGCTGTAACGGTCTCGAGCCGAAACTTTGGCGACCTGCTTTTCATTGGGAATTGCTTCCATCGCACGATCAATCGCATTCCGATAGACCTGCGTGACGGCCGCCACATATTCGGGCGATTTCAGCCTTCCTTCGATCTTGAAGCTTGCGATACCGAGACGTATCAACTCCGGGATCTCGTCAATCCCCGCGAGATCTTGGGGAGAAAGAAGGAACCTCTTGTCGCCGAGATCCTTCAGCCGGCCGTCGACGATCAATTGATACGGCAATCGGCAGGCTTGGGCGCATTCGCCGCGGTTCGCGCTGCGTTGGCCTAATGACTCGCTGGTTAAACACTGGCCGGAGTACGCAACGCAGAGCGCACCGTGCACGAAAACCTCTACGGGAAACTCGCTGATTGGAAATCGCTTCAGTTCGCGCAATGAAAGTTCCCGCGCCAGAATGGCGCGACTAATACCGAGCTCCTTTGCTAAGTCCAGACCCTCCGGAGAAGTGATGGTCATCTGCGTTGATGCGTGCAACTCAAGGTCCGGAGCAACCTCGCGAGCGAGGCGAGCTAAGCCCGGATCCTGCACGATAATCGCGTCGACGCCGGCTTCGGCCAATTGGACCAGCATGTGCCCGGCGTCTCGAAGTTCATTTGTAAAAATCAGCGTGTTGAATGTAACGAAGCCGCGTACACCGCACCGATGAAGGTATCCCATGATTTCCGGCAACTCTTCCTCTCGGAAATTGTCCGCCCGGAGACGAGCGTTAAACCGGTTCAAGCCGAAATAAATTGCATCGGCTCCATTCGAAACGGCCGCACGAAGACATTCCCAATTACCTGCGGGGCTAAGTAGTTCTGGCCGTCGAATCATTACGCTATCCTAGCGCGATACAGGCTAGCCCGCAAAAATCAGACGAAACGCTTGAGCCTGCATCGCTCACAAATCTCTGAAGATTTGTGAGCGATGCAGGCTAGGGATGCGCTCCTGCGCGTCCGGACAGTCAGCCGGAGATTGAGGACTTGCTTGTTTTCTTCTCTTTTGTTTCATAGGCGCCGTGCGATTTCGTGCAACCGCAACAATCTGGTTTATCGTGCTGGCACCGTTCTTGACGTTGTTGTTGGTGGCAGCCGGGTGCATCTGGGGATTATGGATCCTGTTTGTTTCACATTTGCTCCTGGTGGTGGTGACCCTGGTTCCGTCACTGCAGGGATTCGGGCCGGTTCTGACGAGATATGGCACCAACGCTAAAACGGCCTGGTTGACGATCGATGACGGGCCTGATCCCGGCACCACACCACGGATTATTGCGTTGCTAGAAAAATACGGCGCTCGTGCCACCTTCTTTCTGATTGGTGAAAGAGTAGCTAAATATCCGGAGCTAGCTCGCATGATATTGGCCGCCGGTCATGCCATCGGCAATCACACGCAGACCCATCCTCAGTTCAGCTTCTGGCGGCTCGGCCCGAAAGCTCTTGCTCGGGAAATAGACGGATTCGAAGGAACGATCACTTCTCTCGGGATTGCTACCCCGCTCTGGTTTCGTGCACCGGCCGGCATGAAGAACCCGTTTCTGCATCCGATTTTGGCAGCCCGCGGTCTCCAACTGGTTGGATGGAGCGCCGGAGGCTATGACACCAGGATCGATGACTCCGGCAAAATCGTTTGCAGGATCAAACGCTGCATCGCTTCGGGCACAATCATTTTGTTTCATGAAAGGAAGCAGTCGGAGATCTGCCTGCAGGCACTCGAGCAGCTGTTACGCGAACTCACCGCCGAGCGTTTCCGATTGATTGTTCCTCCGCCGAAAGAGCTAATGACCGGCAATCAAACTGTTGGGAAACATCTTGAACGCGGCTCAGCCTGAGTGACATTCTGCAGGCATGGACGAGTACTACGCCACACTCGCGAAGGCGTTGCGGGACCGAATACAAGTGATTGCGGATAGCCGGCTTCGGGACCAGGATCCGGCAGGGCATCTGACAAAACTGAGAGAAGCCTCTGAACGGATCGAGGAACTGAAGAAAAGGTTGCCGCTCGATAGCGATCCGATGCTCGCCCACTACTTGGATCGAATGAGCCTGACCAAAGCGCTCGAGTTCATTCAAAGTCGCTACCTGCCCTGATGTTGTCGTCCGATGCGAATTGCCGTGCTTGCGGACATTCATGGAAATCTGCCGGCTCTCGAAGCTGTCGCAGCAGATATCGAGCGGCTTAGTCCTGACCTCGTATTCGTGGCAGGGGATTTCCAGAATCGCGGGCCGAATCCGCGTGAAGTCACGAAGTTCGTCGCGCAAAGCGGTTGGACGCTGCTACGCGGAAATCACGAAGACTATGTGATCCGGCAGAGCCAGGATTCTGGAGCCAAAGATATCTCTGACTACTACAATTGGCTGCCCGCGCGGTGGACGGCCAACTTGACCCACGATTTCGTGCATTGGATCGAACAGTTGCCAATCGCGACGTCGTTGACCGGTCCGGACAAGCTTCCTATCACCGTCGCCCACGGTTCCAAGCGGTCGAACGATGAAGGGTTTTTTCCGACCACTCCTGAAGCTAAGGCCATGGAAATGATCGGAGACGACCCGCCCGGCCTGCTTTGCGTCGGACACTCTCATCTCCCTCTAGTCCGCAGGATCAATGCCACGCTGTTAGTCAACGTTGGCTCAGTCGGATTTCCATTCGACGGCGACCAGCGCGCCTGTTACGGGCTGATCACGTGGGATCAAAATCGTTGGAAGGTCGATATTCGCAGGATTGAGTATCCAGTCGATAAAGTCGTCAAGGAATTCGACAGAGTGAAATTTTATCATGG
>JAFAJU010000038.1 GCA_019236035.1 Verrucomicrobiota bacterium
CTCAGTTTCGTAGCAATCGCGAAGATGCTTGGGTTATTGACCAGAAAGGCGAACCCTCGAAACCAAATCCGCTCCAATCGACCGCTCTTCAAAGCAGAGGCGTTGCGCCGGTTATGCAAAAGATGATGGTGCAGATCGATTTTGACCGGGCAAGTTTCGGTGCATGCTCCACACAGTGAAGACGCAGAGGATAAATGCTTCCAATCCTGCAACCCGCGCAGGTGCGGCGTAATGACCGAACCAATCGGGCCCTGATCGAAATCATCGGAAATTTCACCGCGAATGTACCGCCAAAACCGCAACAGGACGTTTGATCTTCCATTTCCACAAGGGTCAGCTCTTTAACGCGCTTCAGCAATTGCCGCGGTTGCGGCTTCACGTGAAGCTCACGCAAGCCGTGACAACCATCGTGAAAGGTAATTTTCGCGGGAAATCGGCTCCCCAAGTCAGTCACTCCAAGGCGGTCAACCAGAAACTCCGATAGCTCGTATGTCTTTTGCCCAAGCGACAAGGCGGCTTCCCGCTTTGGATGATGTTTGAAGATCTCCGGGTAGAAAACTCGGAGCATTGCCCCGCAAGAACCGGACGGTATCACGACGACCTCGGCCGTTTGTAATCTTTCTACCACGGGAATGGCGACATCCCCGCCTCGTTCCAGTAGCCCGCATTAAAGGCGGGTTGACCGCAACAGACGATCGATTCATCAAACTCGATTTTGTGGCCCAGCTTTTCAAAAATTCGGACCATGCTAATTCCAACTGATGGGAATAGCTGGTCTATAAAGCAGGGAACCAAAAGGGTGATCTTCACCGCAAAAAAGCCTCATGGAGGCCACCGTCCACGCTGATCACCTGGCCGGTTGTCTTGCTCAAGCGATTAGTCAACAAAATATAAAACGCCTCGGCTTGATCGGCCGTGGTGATCGGCAAGCGTGTAAGAGTCCGGTCGGCATAAAACTGCGCGAGCTTTTGCGTCAGCGATTCGGTGGGTTCATCCTCGGTATAGGAGATCTTGTATTTGGCCAGGGAGGAAATCACCCGTTCGCGCGGAAACATGGCGCTCCCCTGCACGACCGTTGCGGGCGCCACAGCATTTACACGCACCAGCGGCGCCAGCTCGATCGCCAACTCACGGGTCAGGTGATTCGCCGCGGCTTTGGAGGTATCGTACGCCAGGCTCCCCTTTTTAGGGACCACAGCATTGGCGCTCGTAGTAAGCACCAGCGCGCCGGGCAACCCTTGCTCATGCCACGTCTTCGCCGCTTCGTCGGCGACCACGTAAGAGCCTGTAACATTGATGGCGAACGTTGGGCCCCACTTTTCGTCCGGTATATGGCCCGTCGTGTCCGGGGGAAAGAAGATGCCGGCTGTGACTGCGATAGAATCGAATCCGCCGTAGGCCAAGATTGTGTCATTCAACATCGCGCGCACGCTAGCCCGATTCGTGATGTCTCCGCTTAGTCCGATCGCCGGTCCGCAATTTGAAAGGCCCGTTCCGGCCACACCAATGCCCATGCCATATTTGTCGGTGATTTCTTTCGCGGTTGCTGCAGCCGCGTCTTTGTTTAGATCCACGCAGACCACGTGCGCGCCTTCTTTGACTATCCGGTGCGCGACCTCCTTGCCGATGCCCGACCCTGCACCAATAACAGCGACTACCTGCCGAGCTAACTCCTTTTCCGGCGGCATCCGTTGGAGTTTGGCTTCCTCCAGGAGCCAGTATTCGATATCGAAAGCCTCTTGCTGTGGCAACGCGATATACTCGTCGATGGCTTCCGATCCGCGCATCACTTCAACAGCGCAGTTGTAAAACTCGGCTGTCACCCGTGATTCCGATTTGTCTTTGCCCCAGGCAACCATCCCCACGCCTGGTATCAGGATCACCGTCGGATTCGGGTCGCGCATAGCAGGCGAATTAACCCGTTTGCAGCGGTTGTAGTATTCGGCGTAGTCCGCGCGATACTTCTCCAGGTCCCTTTGCAGCTTCGCTTTAAGCGCCTGCAAGTCTTCTCCTTCCGGGTTCCAGTCGACGTAAAGCGGCTTGATCTTCGTGCGCAGGAAGTGATCTGGACAGCTTGTTCCAAGGCCCGCCAGGCGAGCCGCATCCTGTGAATTGACGAAGCGCAAGATCTTCTCGTCATCCTGGATCGTGCCTATGAAACGCTTTTGCTGGCTAACCTGGCCGCGCAACCACGGCAAGATAGCCGCATAAACCTCGCGCCGGCGCCCTTCGTCAAGCGCCCGGTATTTGGGGCCACCAAACGCTTTGGCATCGCCCCCTCTTGCCGCGTATTTGCCCTCGGTGTAGTTAGCCGCCTTCTCGATGAGTGACAGGGTCAATTCGTAGCATTGCTTGTCGTCGTCGGCCCAATTGATCAGCCCGTGCTGGCCCAGGATCACCCCT
>JAFAJU010000075.1 GCA_019236035.1 Verrucomicrobiota bacterium
GCTCAGCCCATAGATTACCAAAGGCAGCCTGCCGCGCAATCTCGGCCGCCGCACGAGTGGTTCGCCATAACTGAATCGAATAGAAGGTGTAGATGATGGTCGAAATCGTCACGATCGCGGTGAGGACGAGCGGGATATAGTATTGCATGGGCTGCCTTTCGAATTAGTGCGCAGAGAGCTCCCTAGCCCGCAAAAATCATGCACCGGGAGGAATCGACGAGCTCATTGCGGGCTAGAAAGCTCTTAAACAGGCGCTGGACGCCTGCTTAAGAGCCTATTTTAAAAATTAAAGACTCGAAACAAAATGTTTTTTAAGCTCTTCTCGGCAAAAAGCAGCGGAAGTTACCGGCGTAGCCGGGGATTCCGCTGCCAGAGCCTGCATCGCTTACAAATCTATGAAGATTTGTGAGCGATGCAGGCTAGGTATGCGCCATTTGTCGCTTAACGCCCTTTCAATCCTGGCCCTGCCCGTGCTCTTGTTTAGCGGATGCGCGAGCTCGCCCCGGCGAGTTTCGATACCGATCACCGGTGGGCAGACAGTCTACCTCGAGCGGCAAGGACCCGGGTTTAAACAGGCCGAGAACGACCGAGTCAAGATTAGTGACGCCGGCTTGCAGGCGGTCAATCTGAACGGGAACATGTATGTCCGCTGGGCTTTTTCGATCCGGCCGAAGCAAGCTGCTGAACTCAGCACGATACGCATCGAAGACGTCACTGATCCTGCACCTTTGCTTCTGGTGAACGACGTCGCACCGGAGCAGGAGGGAGGTAAATGGACGGAAAACGCAGGACTCATGGAGTTGTCGTCGACAAATGCCCGATGGCTTTCGGAGCCGAATGAAACGGTGCGGGTATTTAGATTCACATTCAACGAACGGGACGGGCGAAGTTATGCACTTTACCAGGGTGTGCTGTATTCTCCGGCTGCGAAAGAGGCGTTCCGCGCGATGGTTAGGTAACCAAGCGAGCCTGCATCGCTCACAAATCTTTAGAAGATTTGTGAGCGATGCAGGCTTTACGTGTGATTTTTGCGGGCTAGGACGCTTAACTTCTTAGATTCCCATGAAATATCTTTCGAATCGATTGCCTCGAAGAATCTGGTTACTGACCGTTCTGTTCGGTCTGGGAGTGCCCATGCATATCGCCAACGCGCAAGCACTGGAGGCGCCGCCGGAGACGCCCAAGATCCCCATTTCAAACGAGTACCATGGCCAAAAGGTCATCGACGACTATGAATGGCTGGAAAATGCCGAGGAACCAAAAGTTCGCGCTTGGACCGAGGCGCAAACCAAACGGACTCGCAGCTACTTGGAGTCGCTGCCGGAGTACAATCGGTTCCTGGAGGAATTCCAGAAGGATATTGTCGGTAAAACGGTGAGATACACCGACATCAAATTCACTGGGGGAAAGGTCTTCGCGAGTAAGTTCGAACCGCCCAAGCCGCAGCCGGTCATCATTTGTCGAACTTCCTTATCAAAGGAGGGCGCGGAACAAACTGTGTTCGACCCGGCGGCTTTGGATGCAAAGGGACTGACCTCCTATGATTGGTTCGAGCCCTCTCCAGATGGCTCGATGATCGCGCTCTCCCTTTCTCGCGGGGGGAGCGAATCGGGTGATCTGCGGTTCATCCGGGTAGCGGACGGCAAGCTGCTTGATGAAGCAATTGAGCATGTTCAATTCGGTACGGCAGGCGGCAGCGTAGCATGGGCCGCAGATGGAAAGGGCGTCTTTTACACCCGCTACCCGCGAAATGGCGAACGGGAGGTAGCAGACCTGAACTTTTATCAGCAGGTCTACTATCACGAGCTCGGATCGCCCGCTTCAATCGATCGATACGAAATCGGCCAGGGCTTTCCGCGGATTGCTGAAATTCTATTGGACCGCTCGCCGGCCGGCCCATGGATCCTCGCTACCGTTTCGAACGGGGACGGCGGCGAATATGAGCACTTTGTTCGGAATTCGGATGGCAAATGGAGCCAGGTCACAAAATTCGAAGACGGCATAAAGAAGGTCGTGTTCGGTGGCCGCGACAAGCTGTTCCTCCTGTCCGTAAAAGGAGCTGTCCGCGGCCAGGTGTTGCGCGTTGACCTCGGTGAAGACAATCCGACTCTTAAGGAGTCGAAGGTGGTTGTTCCGGAAGCGGCAAATTCCGCCATAACGGATATCGCAGCCTCGGGGACCGACCTTCTGGTCAACGACATTGTCGGTGGCCCCTCCCGCTTGCGGCACTTCGACGATGAGGGTCATCCAAAGGGAGGGATAGATACACCTGACCTTTCGGCAGTCCTCGACATGATGGTCACCGAAACCGGAGATTTTCTCTTGACCGTTTCAAGTTACACGAAGCCGGTCGAAGAGCTCTTGTATGCCCCGAAAACCGAGCGGCTGAACGATACTGGGATGAATTGGCAAAGCGCCGTTGATTTCAATGACATCGAGGAGCAGCGGGTTTTTGTGATCAGCAAAGACGGCACAAAGATTCCGCTGTCGATCTTGATGGTCAAAGGAACCCAACTCGACGGGAAGAACCCTACGATCCTTTATGGCTATGGCGGCTTCGGTCTGAGCGAGTTGCCCAGGATGGAAATCTATCTGCGGTCTTGGTTTAACCGAGGC
>JAFAJU010000083.1 GCA_019236035.1 Verrucomicrobiota bacterium
GCGACAGATAGAAGACCTCACGCGAAGAGCTTTCGTGCGGGAAGTGTTGGAGCAGAACACCTTTTTCGCCCTCGCCAGAGACGAACAGCAGGCCATACAGGTTGCGAACGAGTTTGCCCCGGAGCACCTATCGTTGGTAACCCGGCATGCCGAAAAAATCGCTGAAGCGATATTTACCGCCGGAGCTATTTTCATCGGCAATTTTTCGCCTGTTGCGGTGGGCGATTTTCTGGCCGGTCCCAGCCACGAACTTCCCACCGGCGGTGCCGCTAAATCATTTGGCGGACTCACGGTCGACCAGTTCCAGCGGCGGACAAGCATTGTCCGATACGACCAGGAAGCTCTCGCCCAATCTGCCTCGATCATCTCACAATTCAGCCGTGTAGAAGAGTTGGACGCGCACGGAAAATCCGTCACGATTCGCTTCGAATGAGGACGATGTCATGGCGCGGAAAATGCGGAAGCGTCCACCTTGGTTTCGGATTGTTATCCTGCTGATTGTTATAATCGCACTCATTCCCGTCCTGGAAGTTCTCTACGTCCGCTTTTTCAATCCGCCGATTACCACGCTCATGATCTTTCGGCGTATCGAGGCGATTTTTGCGAAACGATATCACGGCGATATCCACTATCGGTGGATTCCGCTCGACCAGGTTCCCGACGATTTTCTCGACGCAGTCTGGCAAATGGAAGATAGCCGGTTTTTCAACCATGAAGGCTTCGACTGGATCGAGATGGAAGTCGCCATAGAGCGGGCTAAGCGTAAGCATCAACCCGTGCGAGGTGTCTCAACGATCTCCAACCAGTGTGCGCGTACCCTGTTTCTCTGGCAGGGGAGGTCCTGGATCCGGAAAGGTTTGGAAGCATACTACACGTTCCTCATGGAGCATCTGTTAACAAAGCAACGGATACTCGAGTTGTACGTAAACACGATCGAAATGGGGGACGGCATTTACGGGATTGAAGAGGCTGCCGAACACTACTATCACATCCCGGCAAAACATCTGAGCCGGCCTGAATGTGCAATGTTAGCCGCGATGCTTCCCTTCCCAAGGGGTTGGGATCCACATGATCCAAGCCCCCGGCTTCGCGCCCGCTACTTTCTGGTGCTTCGCCGCATGAGCGCCGGCGGGCCAATCGAGAGAAAGTTAGAACCTATTCCTTTACTTTCCCATTAATCTAATGGGACAATCATAGGGGTAAAATGACCATCGCGCCCATATCGGGACGCGTGGACGCTTGATTCAAAAGGCTCCCTGTACATGGATTCCTGACATGAGCCGCACCGCATCTATCCGCCGACACAAACAAATGGGCGGCTCGTCGCCTGTGAATTCGGTGCTCCCGGTCGCAACGATGTTCGCCACAAGTGGCTTCGTTGTTGCATCTTCTTTCTCGCGTTTGCCCGCCATACGAGACCGTTTAAACGCCTCTCCGAGTGAACTGACTTTCGTTCTTGTTTCCTTGGGATTGGGCTCGATGATCGGGATGTCCTCCGCGGGTCGACTCCTGGAGCGCTACTCGTCACGGATGGTAAGTAGATTGGCAATGTGCGTTTTCCTCGCTGGCTGGGGAGTGCTTCCTGTGATCGCAAACTCGGTCGTGCATTTGGCTCTCCTGCTTTTCCTCACGGGGATTGGCACGGGGGCAGCAGGCGTTGCGATGAATGTGCAGGGACATTTGGTGGAAAATCGGTGCCAAAAGGTTCTGATGCCACTCTGGCATGGGCTGTTTTCTGTTGGAGCAGCAGCTGGAGCGTTTATCGGCGGCTTCGGTGCGTCGTTACAGGTGCCCGTGACTTGGCATCTGCCCGTCGTATCGGCAGCAATGTTCATCCCGATGTGGCTTGCAACAAGAGGTTACATTTCACCGTCGAGCCGTCGCGACGCGTCGACAACGGCTGCAGAGCCGCTTCTTGATGTCTCGCAGGTCTACCCGTCGTCGTCGAAAATCGTCTCTACACCGCGACTCGTTCGCTCGCGCGTGAGCAGAGACGAAATCCTCCTGGGAGTGATAGCGTTTGCTACCACATTTGGTGAAGGAGCCGCGAACAGTTGGCTCGCGCTCATGCTGGTTGACGATCGAGGTGCGCCAGCGGCCTTTGGTGCGGTAACTTAT
>JAFAJU010000145.1 GCA_019236035.1 Verrucomicrobiota bacterium
TCTACATGGTTAAACCGAGCCCTTTTTGTGTTCTGGACGAAATGGACGCTCCACTCGACGAGTCGAACATTAGTCGATTCATCAAAATCCTGAACCGGTTCGTTCACCAAAGCCAGTTCGTTGTGATTACGCATAACAAACGGACGATCGCCAAAGCTGACGTGCTCTACGGCGTCACCATGGAAGAACATGGGATCAGCAAGCTCGTCGGCGTCAGGCTGACGCCGCGAGACAAGTCGGCCGCCGAGACAGATTTAATCGGAACGGCTCAGTCCAGCCCCAGCATCGCGGAAAGCTTCGGTAAGCACAGCAATCTTCACAGCGAGACCGGGAATTAAACGCCGCGGGAAACGCCGGGAACGCCGGGAACCGAAGGAGCCGACCATCGCGGACGACTTCTAGTCTTAATAACTTTCGCCTTCACTGCTTGCTATTGTCGCTGGCGCCGCGTTCTCTGTCTTTTCGGCGTTCTCGGCGATTCCGGCGTTCTCGGCGTTTCCGTTCCGGCGTTTCCCCCGGCGCTTAATGCCCCTGCCTCCATGGCACAGCGCATGCCGCGGTAATCAATGGGCCGTTCCAGGTCTTGATCACTGGCGTAGATTCCTCATAAGCGAGGATTGAAAGTGTACTAGTGCCGAGCAGGAAATACTTGCCGTGCGCCGGTTCAAAACCCAGCCAGCGCGCCACCAAAACGCGCAACAGATGGCCGTGTGAAAAAAGCGCAGTATTCCCTTCTTGGGCGCGGACCCGCGCGATGACACGGTCCGCTCTCGTGGCCACTTGATCGATAGTCTCGCCATTTGGACAAGGATGAGTCCAGATGCTCCAGTCGGGAACCTTTTCACGGATCTGACTGGTGGTTATTCCCTCATAATCCCCGTAGTCCCACTCCATTAGATCCGGAACCAGTTCGACACGATTGCCGACTCCGGCCAGGCGGGCAGTCTCCAGAGCTCGCTGGAGCGGGCTGCTCAGGATGTCCGAGAAGGCAACCTCATCAAAGATTGGCAGCAAAAAGCCGGCTTGTGTCCGACCCGTGTCAGTTAACGGAATATCAGTCCGCCCAGTATGCCGGCCGCTTCGAGCCCATTCCGTTTCACCATGGCGAATGAGGTAAACCAATGGCTAACTTTGGCTGGCGTTTGCCGTTTCGCAAGCGATCTCGCTTGCGAAACGGCAAACGCCGGCCAAACTCTCCGACAATCGAACTCAATGACCTGAACGATGCGAGAAATTGTTGCGATCACGGGCGGTGCCGGATTTATCGGTTCACATTTGGCAGAGAGATTTGTCCGCGACGGGTATACCGTTCGGATCATTGACAATTTGACCACCGGTAGCACGGGCAACCTAGCTCCGGTTAAAGGTCAAGTGGACTACCGAAAAATTGATCTCCGGGATCTCGAGGGACTGACGGATGCTTTCCGAAGCGCCCAGATCGTTTTGCATCACGGCGGGATTTCTTCTGTGCCCCGAAGCTTCGAAGATCCAGCCTACATCCATGACGTAAATGTTACCGGGACTCTAAATGTCTTCGCTGCGGCGATTCGGGCGGGCGTCCGAAAAGTCATTAACGCGTCATCCTCCTCGGTCTACGGCGAAAATGGTGCAGAGCTGCAAATCGAGACCGCTGTCCCTTGTCCCCTCTCGCCGTACGGGCTTTCGAAGTGGATGGGCGAATTGTACGCGGCACAATTCGCCAGACTAGCGGCGATCGAGATCGTCTCGCTTCGCTATTTTAACGTATTCGGTCCGCGCCAAAATCTCGATAGCGGATACGCCGCCGTGATCCCACTCTTTATCCGAAAGCTGGCAGACGGCGGTCGTCCGGTGATCTTTGGCGATGGAACTCAGACACGCGACTTCACGTTTATCGATAACATCGTCGAAGCCAACCTGCGCGCGTCCAAAGTCTCTCTCACGCCAGGGACAACTCTGAATGTCGCTACCGGCACCCGGATTTCACTGAACGAGCTCGTAAATGTACTGAATGAAATATTCGGATCATCAATCAGGCCAATCTATGATCCGGAGCGCCGCGGCGACATCAAACACTCTTGCGCCAATACCCACTTGTCGGAGGAACTCCTTGGGGATTACACAATCACAAAATTTCGTGAAGGACTGACGAAGACTGCCAGATGGTTCCTGGAAGTCACAGGACGAACAAAGAAGTGCATAGAGGATCCCTAGAGCCTGCATCGCTCGCAAATCTTCAGGGATTTGCGAGCGATGCGGGCTAACTAATCTTCCGATACCCCAGAAAACGCTCGCCTCTACTGGCGATTTCTGGTTAGATGAATAGCTCGGATTTAGTCGGCTGCAATCATCGCTCAATGAGGCGAATTCTTAACGTATCGCGTTGTAAATGCCCTCGTTGCATAGCTGCGAGACGCATGCGTTTATTCGCAGTTTTTGGGCTCTTTGTTGCGGTCGCGATTGCGAAAGTTCTGATCATACCCCCTCACCCGGTTCTTCCGAACTATCCGAACTATGAGAATATCAATGACGCCGGTAAAGTGGCGACAGAGTCTGCCTCTAGCGAAATCAGTTTGGCTGAACCCTCGCTTCCATTGATCGAGCCCCAGAGACGTCCGACCACGGAGAATTTGCGGCGCTTCAGGGGGGATTTACCAGATGCCAGAATACCGCGTGAGCTGGAAAATGCGGCACTTGCGGCCGGCCTGGTCGACCCTTCGAAGACCGATTTCACTAGTTCCTACGCGGTATCTGGAGAGGCGACAGCTCAGATTGACGGTCGAGCCAGTCCACCGGAAGCGGCGCGGGGAGCGAACTCTGAGTTGAAGTTTGGCAGTCTCGGCGTATTAGCGCCCGCGTCAGACCCTCCTAGCACGCGGACGGAGCCAACCAGCGCCTCGGTCACCAGCGCTTTGGAGCCCAGTCAAATTGCGTCTGTACCACCAAAGCGGTCAGTGGAAACTGTGCCGGACGAGAGTATGCCACCGCCTACTGGTCGGGAGAACGACGGAGGCGGCACGCACGGGGCGATGAAAAAAAACTCGTCACGCCCGGCAGCCAGAACAGCCATCGGCGCTCTTGGGAATACGGCTCCAGAGGAAAGAAAGGGCTTGGCCGACTACCCCCGGAAAGACAACAAACTTGACGCACAGGCCAGTCAACGAACGGGCGACCCGGCTCCATCGCCCGTGGGCCTAACTGGGGACCTGCAGCGTTTCGTCTCAGATTTTCTTCGAACTGACCAATCGAACAACGTGGCGGAACAGCGGCGATTCTATGCCGATTCAGTGCACTTTTATGGCGAGGGCGATTTGAGCTGGGCGGGCGTTGCAGCTGCAACCCGCAGGTTTCATCAGCAACAGCAGACGAGACGTTCCGAGATTGCGCAGCCCGCGGCTACAAAAGGGCCTGTGAACGGTGGGTTTTATGTGGTCGAGCAACCGGTTGTATGGACAAAAGCGTCAGGGTCACAGCTAAAGCGCGGACGATCTGTCCTTCGACTTCGCGTGATACCCATTGACCGAGGCGGCTGGAAGATTACCTCGATCGAAGAGACTAACCGATGATGGCCAAGGGTAGGCGAAGCGTCCCGCTTTGCACTCATCGGAATTAAGCAAACCGAGACGGTTCGCCTACTTCCGCCCTCCCGCTTCTCGGTCACCTCACCAGCCCGGCGATTGCATCCCAGGCTTCTGCCCACCGATTTTGCGAAGCGAGAATTTCGGCTCTCATCACTTGGAAATAGTCCGGGCAAAGTTGCGCGCGAGAAATCGTTTCTAAAATCTCCAAGGACTCTTGCCATCTCTCTTGTGCGCGCAGGATTGAGCAGAGATTATAGGCCGCAGCGAAATCCTGCGGATCGCGGATCAAGGCGTCCCGACACTGCTGCTCCGACTGCTGACTTCGTGCTGGAACGAAGACTCGGCGCATTCCTTGCCGGCCGAGTTCGTACGCTTGCTGAAATTTTTTCTCGCTCGCCGCTTGCCTGGCTTCCGCCCGCAAGACCACTTGGTTCTCATCCCCACTCAGCTTTGACTCTTGAGTTTCAAGAAACTGGAGGGTCTTCGAATCGGCGTAACCGCTGCGCAAAGCGGTCATGGCCAGCGACGGATCCCCGTCGGCCAGTCGGAGCGTCGCGATATGCAGTTGCGGGTCTCCGGACGACGCGTCCAACATCTGTCGATAGAAGTCGGGAATTTCCTCAAGTCGACTGCGTCGCAAAGCTTCTTTCCAAGCGCCGAGCGCTAGCGAGGAATTCACATTGATCCATGCCCTTCCTTCGCCGAAAGGGACGACGGCAAGCTTTGGTTCCAGGAACAAGGCACGCCGGAAATCGGCTATCGCCTGCAACCACCGGTTTTGATGCACTTCGGCGTAACCACGGATCAGCCAGAGGGACCAGTTCAGAGGCGTGGAAACCAGCGATTTCGAAACAGCCTCTTCGGTTCGAATCCAGTCTCCCGCTGCCATCGCGGATTCGATCTGGGTCTTTACCCTGGCCTCCCGCAAAAGAAGAACCCCGAACACGACCAACCCGATTCCTGATATGCGGCTTAACCACGAAACGCCTCTCGCATCGTTCAGAATGAGTTTGGGTCGCCCAAGAGTTCCGGCCAGCACGAGGATTGGTAAAACTGTCCCTAGCCGGTGCCCCGGAACGTCGACGATCGAGTTCGCGAGGAATGCCGCAATAGCAATCAGACCGGCCGACTGCAGGTCTTTCTGTCCCTTTGTGGCTGGATGGCCTCGTCGAGTTAGGAGACCGACGACTGCAATTATGCAAAACAAAATGGAGAAGCACCCCATTTCGGTCGCCATCCATAGCCAATCGCTTTCGGGATGAATCACTCGCTGGCCGTTCAAAGAGGCGACGCGAAACTGAGGAAAGATCGCTTCGAAGTTGCCAATGCCAATGCCAGCAACAGGCGCCGTGCCGGCAATGCTAAGGGTGTCTTGGTATATCTTGGTTCGGAAATCAAAGTCGTGGTTGAATAGGTCAGGCAAACGTCTGGCAACGCCTTCTCCAACGATGAGGGCGGCAGCGCAAACCAACAATGCCACTCCACTGGCAATTGCGAACCCTTTGAGCGGAGCTTTCTGACGGCTGCAGATCCAGAAGAAGGTTCCGAGGATAAGGAGACCGAATGGCGTCCGCGAATTCGAGAGGATCAATGCACCCAGACACACGACAAAAGTCAGAAACCAGACCATAATCGCCGCGTGCCGTCTGCGTAGGGCCTCGGCACATAGGCCGAGAGCCAGCATGGCGCCAAGAGCCATTAAAGTACCGGTCTGATTCCGATTCTCAAACGGACCGAAGCCTTGGCTGGGATGCCAACCGGGCACTGAGAAAGCCCAGATACGCGCCGCGAGTGCGATCGCTGCCAGCAGGGCGATGCCACCGGTCAAGGCTTGCAAACAATTGGTGAAATCGAATGGCTTCCACTGAACCAGCCAAACCGCGAAAAGCATGGCCGTGAGCATCATGCCAATGCACAACAGACTGTGGAACAGTTGTAAACTGACGGTGTCGCTCAGTCCTGGGATAACGTGGCGGATGGCCATATGCCATTCGGGCTGACCAAACCAGCGCGCCGGCAGGAAGCCGAAGAATCCACACAACAACAACCCGATCAGTCCGGTGAGCGTAACACGATTAGGGAGCGCCTTGAATGGAAGAAGCAGCAGCAGGAGACCGACCCCGATGACGGGGATAGCTTCCCCCAACTCCGACGCTTCGCCTCCAAGAAATGCGGCGCTTAGCGCGATTAAGACAACGGAAGCGACAATAACCAATGCGTTCCATTTAAGGCTGCTGCAGTGATCCTCAGCAATAAGAAATCAAAGAATTGACCGCGTCTTTTCGCTTGTTCAGAATCCAGTCGTTGGTTTATGCCGCCAGGGTAATGCCCGGTAGGGCGCAGACTTCGGCGAACTGAGTCGAACCGCTCGCCCGAGCACGAGCCAACCGGCAGCCGCGTCACCCTATGATTCAGAATCGAGTCCAAGGTCTATCGAACCTGGTCACGGCCTGCCAATGCCTTCTTACCCTGGTTCTTTTCTGGTTCTGGACGGCTCTCTATCAAGCTTTCATCCCCGGCTCTGAAGGCATCAACCTGGTGAACTATGCTGGATACAGTTTCCTGGTCGTGGTTGGTTTATGGTTGGAATCCGTCTTCGGTGATCGACCGAATACATCTTTCCACGCTCGCCGGCCAAGTATCATCCGCCAGATACCGCGTGCTCTACGGCAACTCGTAGCCGCTGTCGGCTTTCTGCTATTCGTTTTGGTGCTGAGCAAAGACCGATATCTCTCGCGCGTGTTTCTGTTCACATTCATCCCCCCGTTTTATCTGCTGCTTCTTTTTGCCGGACACTTATTGCCCAGATTCTTAGCTCGACACCTGTTCCGTGGGAGCCGGGAAGAACGAATAATCCTCATCGGCAGCCCAAAGCGTGCGAGCAAACTTCGCGATTGGGTGTTGGCCAAAAAAGAATACGGCTTCCACACGGTTGGCCTTCTTACCGAGGATCAGAACGTACCAAACCCTTGGCCGACGATTTTGGGTTCGCCCGGGCAGTTAGAGACAGCACTCACCCGCTATGAAGTGACTCAGGTCATCCTGCTGCAACTTCCGGAGGCCACTTCCTGTTTCGACGACGTGCTGCGAATAGTTCATAAACGGGGCGCGCGCTTGATCATTCTCAACAACCTGGACGAGCAACTCCGGCATCCGGTGTTTGCGTTTGAGGATGACGGTCTGAGCTTCTTCGCGTTCCATCTTGAACCGCTTGAGAATCCATTCCACCGCGTGATGAAACGAATGCTGGATCTCGCGATCGCGATTCCGGCGACCTTGCTTGTGCTTCCACTGGCCGCAGTGGCAGTCAAGATTGCTCACGCCTGCCAGTCCCCGGGGCCGCTGCTCTACCGGCAGATCCGAGCCGGAATCCAGAACCGGAAATTCGAAATCCTGAAATTTCGAACCATGCACCCGGGGACCAAAGAACCGGCGAAGCAGGCTACCGCCACTGATTCCCGGATTTTTTCTGCCGGCCATTTACTTCGCCGTTTCAGCATTGATGAAATCCCGCAATTTTTGAACGTGCTCAAAGGGAACATGAGCGTGGTCGGTCCACGTCCGCATCTGATCGAACACAACGACAAGTTCGCTGAACTATTGTCAAATTATCACATTCGAGCCTTCGTTAAGCCGGGAATAACCGGCCTCGCTCAGGTACGCGGTTTTCGGGGTGAATCTACCACTCGGGAGGAAATTGGTGCCCGGCTCCGATCAGATTTGGTCTATCTCGAGAATTGGTCGTTGATCCTCGACCTGAGTATCATCGTGCGAACGGTATGGCACGTGTTGGTCCCACCGAAAACAGCTCGGTAGGACGCGGCGTCTTCCTTGTCCCGGAGGGACTGCACGATGGTAGCCCGACTCCGCCCTTACCCAAAGATCTCCACTTCCCGCGCGAATCTTCTCAGAACCTCGCTCCACAAAAATTGGTCGCCGAGCCGCTTAGCAGCCCTGCCCATCGATTCGAGTTGCTGGGGATCTCTGGATAATTGTTCAAGCTTTTGCGCAAGTTCCTCGACATCGCCCGAGCGAACGACAACACCGCAGCGGTTTGTCTCTACAATAGTGGCCAGTTCGGAGTCGACGTCGCAAACTGCCAGCACCGGCTTGCCCGCGGAGCAAGCACTCAAGAGCTTACTCGGAAAAAACGCGGTTCCCGATCCGGGCACCAGGGAAACAACCATCAGATCGGCGTCCACCAGCATCTCCCGGTAATCGTTGGGCTCCAGCACACCTTTAAACCAAACATTCCGCACGCCGGTGGTAGCCATCGCAAGAAGTCGCTCCTTCTCGGCGCCCTCTCCGCAAATGACCAGCTGTATTGCCGGATTTCTGACGGATCGCATCGTTAATATCAAGTGTTGCAATCCTTGTTTAACCCCTAGACTGCCGGCATAGACCACCAGGAAGTGCTCAGGATCGAAGCGGTTAACCGCACGAAATCTTCCTTTTGCCGCTCGGATAGAGGGATCAGTTCCATTGGGAAAATATCTGAGCTTGGCCTCCGGCACGCCTCTCTTTCGCAGGATATCCAACATTCCTCCACTGATCGCGGAGATCCGCCAAGCGCCCCGGTAAGCAATCGATTCTAGACTCTTAAAGGCGTGGATGAGTATAGATGACTTGACCATTCCGAGGCTTACCGCGGCATCCGGCTGTAGATCCTGAAGATGCAGTAGATATTTTCCGCCCCTCAGAAGGCAAAAGAAATAGGCTAGCACACCCGCCAGCAACGGCGGTGAAACGACAATTAGCAAGTCGGGCTTCGCGAGGAAAATCAAACGTAAGAACGATAGAGCAACAAAACTGAACTCATGCAAAATCCGCCTCGGCGTATTGACCCGGCTTGGGACATAATGCCAGGAACGTAGGACGCGAACGCCATTCAGTTTTTCGGATTCACAAATTCGCGTGCGATCTCTCCGGCTCTTTTTCCA
>JAFAJU010000290.1 GCA_019236035.1 Verrucomicrobiota bacterium
CTTGACACGACTACCAATCCACAGCCGATCATCGAACCGCGGATGATCATGCTTATCATCGATTGTCTTAAAACTTCGTATGCTTTCATTGTTTCTTATAGATTTTTAATTGTTAAAGGCCTCGCTTTCGGCCTTTGTTGGTAAAACGGTCGAATCACCAGTTCTTGCACAGAACTTCTGTTTTAGTTACGCTTTGTGGCGCGCGCTCAGGCGGCTTGGTCCCGGTGACGAGGAAGCTTGAGACGATCCAGGCAAACTCTCAGTGGAGTTTGTCCGATCCGCGTTCGTCAGCCATGGATTCGGCAACCACATGGTTGGAAAGCTGTTTGGTGCCCCTCATTCGATGGAGCAGCTGTTCGGCAAAGCTCGCGACCGGCGAGCGCTCGATGCGGCCATTCAGTCAATGATTGCGGCAGCCGGAACGAGAAAGGCCGGTCCGCAAGGTTTCTGAGTTCTATTGCCCCCAAGCAGATTAACGTAAACGAAAAGACTCGCTTTATGCCAAAAAAGAATCCGATCAACGCTGCTCAAACGACGCTGAAGATTACAAATCGCTCCGGGGCCGAGGTCAAAGTCTATTTGACGCTCGGCGCCGCCGCTGGGTGCGTTCAGGACATAAAAGCCATACCGCTCGTGACGCATCCGGTGAACCGTCTGCAAGGCTGGTTCGTCCTCCCCCACGGGGCGACGAAGACCTACGCCCCACCGCACGGGCAAGGCATTAGTGGCAACTTCGCCTTTGGCTCGCCGCCGCTGAACTGCCCGACCGACGAATACAGGAAGGGCGTCAACCTCGCAGAGTTCATCTTGAACAACAGCTTTCAAGGGTCCGGCGCGCAGGAAACGATCGACATCAGTTGTGTCGCTGGGGCCAATGCCCTGATCGCCTTCGCGATGAGCGGAGGTGCCAGGTGGAACGCCGGGTCTTCGCATCCCGCTGTCTCACAATTCGCCAACAAGCCGCTCGGGCAGAATACGGGCCTAGTGGGCGTCTTCCCCTGCGGATGCGACAATTGCACGTCGCGGGCGAAACCGCCTCAGCCCAGCTGCCCTAAGTCTCCGCCCCCGCCCGCTTATGAGCATTTCCAGTCCCAGCCGATCTGCAATGTGCAGCGCGACGCTGCAAACTCGGGTGGCGACGTCGAAGTGATCTTTCACGCCTTCCTACCGAACTAATCCAGGAGGTCATCCATGCCTACGATCTCGTTCCGCAATCCCGGCGTCACCTATAACGGCCTGCATTCCACCCAGAACCCGACAGAGCGGGATGTCGCGACGGATCTCGCCACGACCAAGCGGCACTTCGGTTCTGCGCGGACCTATTACCCGCAATATGGCGGAGGCGTCGTCGATGTCGGCAAGGTCGCCAAGGAAGCCAACCTGAACCTGCTGTTGGGCCTCTTCCTGTACCCCGGCCACGACGATTGGACGGCCAACGACTACCAACGCTTTGTCAAACCGGCCGTGGCGCGGGGCAACATCGAGGGCGTCCTTATTGGCAACGAGGACCCGGACATGATTGGCTCGAGCATCATCCCGAAATACCTGCGGCAGGCGAAGAGCAACTTCCCGCAGACGCCCGCGGGGACGTCTCAGACATCGACTTTCTGGCTCTCCGACAGACGCGCTGAGCAACTCCTCCCCCTCGTCGACTTCATCGGCGTCAACATCTACCCGGCCTGGGACTGGCAGCGGGCCGACGCCAACAATCAGCCGATCGGGGTCAGCCCGCAAACGGGCTTCGAGTCTTTCAAAGCAACCTACCACCAGATCAAGTTGAAATATCCTGGCCGGCACATCGTGGTCACCGAGACCGGCTGGCCCACCACCTTCGGCCCGATCGGCTCACACCAGTTTCCAGTTGGAATCAGCAACGCGCGGGACTATCTTCACCGCGTTATCGCGTGGGCTCAGGCGGAGCAAGTCGTACTGTATATTCACAACATGTTCGACGATCACTTCGGCGTCGATTCGAGCTCGCCATTCAACTATCACTTCGGCGAGATTACCAATACCGGTAAGCCCAAAGGAATCTTGTTCTGACAAACCGCAGCATTGCATGCCCGAATTACGTCGCTCGCTGCGCATCGACCAATTTTCGCGGTCCCACAACCGCGTCGCCCCGATGGCGCGCCAGGAGGCAAAG
>JAFAJU010000365.1 GCA_019236035.1 Verrucomicrobiota bacterium
GCTGCCAAAGAGGACGGGCTTCGTTCATCTTAGTCCGTAAGACCCCGCTTATTAATATGATTCGATGTAGATCCAGGACCCGGATCTATTTCAGCAACCAGCGAAGAGCAGTCGCAGCAGTGTCAGTCTATTCGTCGGACGAAGTACCGCTTGGTCTGCTTGAGCCCGGCGGGGCAGGGGGTGTGCGATTATTGCAGGGGCACCTCGCAAAACGTCCTTAGACGCGTGCCGATTTTGTCGCCTGGCCAGCGGGAGGCGGCTCCGCCGGTGGCTTGCCGATGGAAGTCCGCAGGGCGATCCCCGTCGAGGTCCGGCGGGCCGAACTGGTCAAGCTAAGCATAGACGCGACGACGCCCCCATCGTCCAGTCGCCCTCGCGCGGGTTGGCAGCCAGCGGGGCTTTATATTGATCGAGCGGTTCGATCTCCGCATAAAAGCGGCCCGTGCGCGGAGCGACCCGCGCCTCTGTGTGGTGTTGGGGTGCAGACATTTTCTGAACTGTCACAAGATCACCGTAAAAGCAGAAAGGGAAAACGTTGCCACGAGCGTCTACCCAGACTACGCCCCTGTTGACCTCCTTCCTCGCTCCCGGAGGTAAAGGCGTCGCCCACCCGGGCTCACCACGCCTAAACGAGATTTCTCAGCTCCCGCAGCGCAACCGATAGCATCGAAAGATCAAGATTGCCGGCGGACTGGAGATCGGCGAGCACCTGCCGGCAGTGTTCCAATGCGCTTTTGTTTTGCACTTCCCACTCTTTGATAAGCGCATCAGACACTTTCACCTGGGGGCTAAGTTTCAAGACCAAACCGGTAAGTTCTCTTTCCAGATTGGAGACATCGTCTCCGAGCGCCGCTTTGGCTAGGGTCTGCCAATGGGAATCCGCAGGTAAGCCGCCAATCTGTTTGCGGAGCCAGGAAAGATCGAGTCTCGCTCCAAAACCAAAATACACTCCCGCCACTTCCTCGACGCTACGCTTTGTTTCAGTCGCAATCTCAACGACATCGAGCGCAGAGTAAAGCGGATCGAAACTTACCAGGCGCATAGCCAGATCGTCCGGAACTTCGCTCTGTATCAGACGCTGCGCTGCCTGCAGCAAGCCGGCGCTGTCGTCACGGGACAGAAATTTGTCGAGACCGGTTGCGAGGGCTTTGATCCCGGGGGCAAAATACTCGACGGTTTTGGCGACGTCATCTTTCAAATTGCGATAACGCAGGAACCAGAGGGTTGCGCGTACCATCAACCTTTCCGCGTCAATCAGCATGCCGGACTGCACCACATGCGGCACTTTATTGTCGAGAGCTTCCAGCGCCTGCCAGAACGAGACAAAGTCGAATATCTCGCGCGTGAGCAGATAGGCCCGTACCACATCAGAGGCGCCAGCGCCGGCTTCCTCCTGCATGCGGTGGACAAATGTGCTGCCCGCCCGGTTGATCATTTCGTTGGTGACATGCGTCGCGATGATCTCGCGCCTCAGCGGGTGACGCTCCATCCCGTGGCGATACCGTTCGCGAAGCGGCGCAGGAAAGTAGCGCACCAGTGCAGTGGAGATATAGGGATCGTCCGGCACTTCGGAGGCGAGCAACTCGTCGTAGAGGGTTATCTTGCTGTAGGCGAGCAGCACCGCGCGCTCCGGCCCAGTGAGGCCGGTTTTTGCTGCCTTGCGCGAAGCGAGCTCCTCGTCGGACGGTAGAAATTCGATTTCGCGGTTCAGCCGGCCAGCCTTTTCGAGATATTTGATGAAGCGCGTCTGAGCGTCCAGCGGCATGCTTTTGCGCACGCTCAGCGATTGCGCCTGGAAATAATTGTCGCGCAGAACCAGCGCACCGACTTCATCGGTCATTTCCGTGAGCAGCTGATTGCGTTGCTCTTCGTCCATGCGCCCTTCGGCGACCACTGAATTCAGCAGTATCTTGATATTCACCTCGTGGTCAGAGCAGTCCACGCCCGCGGAATTGTCAATCGCATCGGTGTTGATCTTACCACCATTGAGCGCGTATTCGATCCGCCCGAGCTGGGTAAGTCCGAGATTTCCGCCTTCCACGACCACTTTGCAGCGAAGTTCCTTGCCGTTCACTCTGATAGCATCGTTGGCGCGGTCGCCCACTTCGGCGTGGGTCTGATGAGTTGCCTTCACATAGGTGCCAATCCCGCCGTTATAAAGCAGGTCCACCGACGCCTTGAGCAGAGCGCGGATCAAATCGGTCGGTGTGAGCGAATTGGCGTCCACCTCCAGGACTTTTTTGACCTCAGGGGTTAGTGTGACGGATTTCGCGCTGCGCGAGTAAACGCCACCGCCTTTTGAAACCAGCTTGGAATCATAATCAGCCCACGAAGAGCGCGGTAAGTTGAACAAACGCTCGCGCTCTTTGAAACTTGCTTCCGGATCGGGATTGGGATCGAGAAAAACATGGCGGTGATCGAAGGCGCCGAGAAGCTTAATGTGGCGGGAGAGCAGCATGCCATTCCCGAACACGTCGCCCGACATGTCGCCAATCCCGACCACAGTAAAATCGGTGGTCTGGGTATTGACTCCCAGTTCGCGGAAGTGCCGCTTGACGGATTCCCACGCGCCGCGCGCGGTGATCCCCATTTTCTTGTGGTCGTAGCCGATGGAGCCGCCCGAAGCAAACGCATCATGCAGCCAGAAGCCATATAGCTTTGCGACGCCGTTCGCTATATCGGAGAAGGTCGCGGTACCTTTGTCCGCAGCGACTACCAGGTAAGGATCGTCGGAATCGTAGCGAATCAAGTCTTTCGGCGGGACAACCTGGCCGTCGACCAGGTTGTCAGTCACATCGAGCAGCCCGCGCAGAAAAGTCTGGTAGCAAGCGATCCCTTCCTTCATCAAGGCTTCGCGGTCAGCTGGAGGCTGTTTCACCACGAATCCTCCCTTTGAGCCCACCGGGACGATCACGGTGTTCTTGACCATCTGTGCTTTCATGAGGCCGAGGACTTCCGTACGGAAATCCTCCATGCGGTCAGACCAGCGCAATCCTCCACGCGCCACTTTACCGCCTCTCAAATGCACTCCCTCGACGCGCGGCGAGTAGACGTAGATTTCGAACATGGGCTTGGGTTCGGGCAGCCTCGGCACCTGCGCCGGGTTGAACTTGAAGGAAATGTAGGGCTTGTTCGCACCGGCGGTGTCTGTCTGGAAGTAATTGGTGCGGAGCGTCGCCTGGATCACGGCGAGAAAACGCCGCAACGTGCGGTCTTCGTCCAGGTTTTCGACCGAGTCCAGCGCTTTTTCGATTTCGATTGTCAACGCCGACATTTTAGCGCCGGCTTCAGCGGTACTCCCAGGATCGAAACGTGCCACAAAGAGTTCGACCAGTTTCTTCGCGATTGCCGCGTTCGCGGACAGCGCTTGTTCGATATACGCCTGGCTGAAAGTAAACCCGATCTGCCGCAGGTATTTGCTGTAGGCCCGCAAAATCGTAACTTCGCGCCAGCCAAGATTTGCACGTAACACCAGGCGATTGAAGTCGTCATTTTCAATTTCGCCGCTCCATGCTCGCGCGAACGCTTCCTCGAACCCACTCTTCACCTGGGTAACATCGAGCTTGATGTCTCCGGGGTGACTCAGGCCGAAATCATGCAAATAAACCGGCGGCGTTCCTTCCGGCTCCAGCTTGTATTCGAGCTGTTCAAGCACTTTGACGCCCATGTGTTCCAGCATGGGCAGGCTTGAAGACAGGAGAACGGGCTCGCCCGAGTGGAAAACTTTCAGGCGCAGCGGTGTGGCGCTCGCCTGGTTACCGGCGTAGAGTTTCATCGCGAGTTTTTCGTCCGCCCCGAGCGTGTCGATGATCGTAGCATCGGTAACGGCTTCGGTGACGGAACGGTCCTCGCGATAGCCGGCGGGAAAGGCGTTTCCGAGGCGGTGATACAGCTGGTTGCCACGTTCTTCGCCGAATTCGACGATAAGAGCGTCGTGCAGGTCATCCTGCCAGCGGCGCGCGGCCTTGACGATCTGCTTCTCGATCTCGCGAACATCGAATTCAGGCACATTACCCGGGGTCGTGCGAACGATGATCAGAACGCGGGCCAAGACCGACTCGGCGGACAAATCCACCGTAGCCTCCGAGCTGATGCCGTTGAACGCCTGCATGAGGATCTCCTGGATACGCTCGCGCAACTCGGTACTATGGTTTTCGCGCGGCACATAAACGAGACCTGACAGGAAGCGGCCGTAAACGTCCCTTCGCACGAAAAGCCGAATGCGCTGGCGCTGGCCCAGGCGCAATATCCCTACGCATTGTTCGAAAAGCTCGTCCTCTGATATCTGGAACAGCTCGTCACGCGGGTGCCGTTCCAGAATCGCCACCAGCGCCTTTCCCGTGTGCCCCTTGGGATCGAAGCCAGCGCGCGTCAGGACGTTTCTCACTTTACGGCGCAGGAGCGGAATGTCCGCAGGGCTTGAGTGATAGGCGCTGGAGGTGAACAGCCCAAGAAAGCGCTGCTCGCCCAAGACCTGGCCATTCGCGTCGAAACGCTTTACACCCACGTAATCAAGGTATCCAGGACGATGCACCGTGGCGCGCGAATTCGCCTTCGTCAGTACCAGCAGTTGAGGAGCACGGGCGAGCTTCCTGACTTCCGGAGTGACTGCAGCAAAGCTTTTCGAAACCCTGGTTTGGCCTGTCTCACGCAAGATGCCGAGGCCGGTACCCGGCACAACCCGCAAAACGTCTTCGTGGCCCTCTTTAACCAAATCGTAATCGCGATAACCCAAGAAGATAAAATGGCCGTCCGCGAGCCATGACAATAGAGCCTTGTCTTCCTCAACCGCTTCAGGAATCAGCCATCCCGGATAAGGCTTTCTGATCTCGGCGACAAGGCGATTCATATTACCCTTCATTTTCGGGTAATCCTCAACCGCCTGGCGTACATCGCTGAGAATACGCAGAATTCCTGCTTCCAGCTCAGCCAGCTTTTTGGGATCGGTTTGCCGGTCAACTTCGGCATGGATGACGGACTCGGAAGTACCGTCTTCGCCGGCTTCCTGAGACAGAATTTCACGCAAGCGACCCTCCGCGTCCCGCTTCGTCTTGACGACCGGGTGAATGATCAGATGCAGAGTCACTCCCTGGCGGTTGACCTCCATCGTCACCGAGTCGACCAGGAACGGCATGTCGTCATTGACGATCTCGATAACCGTATGTGTAGACTCCCATCCGTCTTTTTGGCTTTGCGGATTGAAAACGCGGAGCTTTGGGGCGCCGGATTTGAACTGCTCCATGAAATCCAGATACGCGAGCGCGGCGCCACAGAGATTGGAAATACTGCGCTCGGCGAGGTCTTCCGGATCAACCTGGCTGTAATACTGGCGGATGAACGTCTGAGGCTGAGCGATTTTTCCTTTCGGTGCCTTGTCGCGAAGCAGCGCCAGCACTTTTCCAATGATTTCCATGCCCTCTTTTTTTGGATTGAGTAACATACGGGCCTCCTTCTAACGATAACTTCGCCTCTCCCTTGAAGAGAGGTGGCAGCCTCGCCCGCCGTCAGGCCTTTGCCTCGGCGATTATGACGGGTTTCGCCGTAGCAGAGTGCTCCTTTCTCTAGTCATAGGTTGCGGCCTAATGACGACCCGCGCAACCACTGGCATGGCACTATAAAAATATTCATGTTTCCACGCGGCCATCAAAGTCGGTATTACTTGGATGTTGCCAATTTGCCACGTGTAACTGACTCGCATACCAACATCCGTCCTCAGAAAATCGGAATTCGCCAATTAAAAGCCTGCAAGCCCGGCCCGGATCCTTTGCGAGAAATCCAGGGGAGCGCGTTGATTGATTAACGCTTGAGCCCTGAGCTCCTCAAATGGCAGATCGCCGGCCAGCAGACCTCGCTCGTAAAGCATCCGGTCCAAGAAACCGTTTAT
>JAFAJU010000493.1 GCA_019236035.1 Verrucomicrobiota bacterium
CGCATTGTCGTTCACTGCAAGGCCGAGTTGGAAAAGATCCGCGAACAGGTCCAGAATGTGGAGTGACAGTTTTGCGTTTTGGGTTTTGGGTTTTGAGTTCCCCATCGAGTTGTTGAGATTGACCGCGGATCCTGCTCCACGCAAAACTCAAAACCCAAAACTCAAAACCCAAAACTACTCGTGACCGTTATCCTCGGAGTTACCGCTTCGATTGCGGCGTACAAGGCCGCCGACATAGCCAGTAAATTGACGAAACAGGACCGTTCCGTGCATGTGGTGATGACCGCCGGAGCGACGCAATTCATTACTCCCCTCACTTTACAGACCTTGTCACGCCATCCCGTGACGACTAGCATCTTTGACGAAAAGGCGAGCTGGCATCCGGGGCATATTGAACTCGCCGACAACGCTGATCTCCTCTTGATTGCGCCTGCTACCGCCGACATTATTGCGAAGCTCGCTCACGGGTTTGCCGAGGACGCTCTGACAGCCATCGCCCTTGCCACCACTGCACCTCTGCTCCTGGCACCCGCCATGAATGGAAAAATGTGGCTGCACCCCGCGACGATCGCGAATGTCGAAATCTTAAGACAGCGCGGGGCTGATTTCATCGGTCCCGAAGAAGGTATGCTGGCCTGCGGCTACGAAGGAATTGGACGACTCTGGCCAGTTGACGAAATCGTCGCCAAGGCGCTCGAATACAAGAAGCGCTGATTAGCCCAGGGCTTCAGCCCTGGGTCAGATAGCCGACGAATTCGCCCTGAAAGGGCGGCCGAATCAAAGTCGGTTGTGGCACCGCCAGTTGGCATGTGCACGCATGAGCCGACTATAGCGCTGGCTAACCATGAAAGCTACGCGAGTGAGAATCGAGACCAAGTTCGAGGACGACGACGATTTGTTTGCGGCTGCGCCGCGCTAGGAGTGATGCAGGCTAGACCGTCTCGCCTCCGATCCCGGCCCGTCATAAAAAAATAGGAGGAGAGATCAATCTCCTCCTATTCATTGAACAACTGTTGCGAATTACTAGGCGTCCTACTTCTTCTTCGCTGGAGCAGCCTTTTTCGCGACCTTTTTCGCGGGAGCCTTCTTCGTAGTCGCTTTCTTCGCGGGCGCCGCTTTTTTGGCTGCTGGTTTCGCCGTAGCTTTCTTTGCAGCTGGCATCAGTTATCCCCCCTTTCATTCCGCAGTTGCGGAGGATAAGAAAATAATGTCATTACAATTCGCTTGACTAACGAACATTCATTAGATCGTCAATGAGAAATTGTTACATCGTTAAATTTTTAGGTAATTTTTTGCAGGAAATCTCCTTAGCCTGCATCGCTCCCAAGTCTCTGAAGGATTTGGGAGCAATGCAGGCTAGGCGGCTTCGGACTCGACATCGACGATGACCCGCCGATAGTGACTCAGCTATGAATCAATATCTCGAAGCCGCGATCAAGGCGGCTCGCGCCGCCGGTGAACTCGTCCGCGAGAACTTTGGCCGGCCTCTGAAAGTGGATGCCGAGGAAGCTCACGACATCAAGCTCGAGCTCGATGTTCGCTCTCAAGAACTCATCACCAAGCTTCTTTTGGAGAATTTCCCGAATCACTCTATCCTTGGCGAAGAAGGAAGTGCCGAGAATACTTCGACCGAATTCGAATGGGTGATCGACCCGATAGACGGCACCGTCAACTACTTCTATGGCATCCCCCACTTCTGTATCTCAATCGCTTTAAGACAAAAAGGGGAGATCATCGTCGGCGTTATTTTTGACCCCATGCGCGACGAGCTATGGCACGCGGAACGCGGCGGTAAGGCTTATTTGAACGACCGGGTGATCGGAGTGAGTCAATCCACCGATGTGTCGCAATCGGTTGTCTCGATCGGTATGTCGAAGACCCTGGCAGAGGTAGAGGTTGCCTTGTCGATCTTTCAGGATCTGCTGGTCCGCGCCAGAAAATGCCGGATGATGGGTAGCGCGGCGCTGGACCTGGCCTACGTCGCAACCGGGCGATTCGATGCCTACATTGAACGGAGTGTGAATTGGTGGGATATCGCAGCCGGGGTGCTCTTAGTCAATTGCGCGGGAGGGGAATCGGCTATCGCGCCGAGTGCGGTTCAAAAGGGTAAGCTTTCCGTCCTAGCGTGGAACGGAAAGATCGATCGTAACCAACTCACCAAGGTGTATCCATGAACTTTGTCGGAATCGGTTATGATGTACATCGTCTGGTCGAGGGGCGGAAACTGATCCTTGGGGGTATAGAGATTCCGCATAGTCGCGGTCTGGACGGCCATTCCGATGCGGATGTATTAACGCATGCAATCGCCGATGCACTTTTGGGTGCAGCCGGAGAAAAGGATATCGGCCATTATTTCCCAAATACCGATCCTTCGATCCAAGGAATCGATAGCCAGGAAATCCTCGCGCGAGTCCAAGCCATTCTCGCGACCAAGCAGCTGGCCATCGTCAACATCGACTGTTCACTGATCGCGGAAGCTCCGAAGATCGGTCCGCACTTGCAAGCGATGAGAGCGAGATTATCACAGACCTTGCAGATCCCGCCGCGGCGAATCGGAGTCAAGGCCACAACCAACGAAGGTCTTGGCTTTATCGGCAAAGGAGAGGGCATCGCCGCCATGGCTGTCGCGAGTATTCAACAGGTCGAAGCCCGACTCCCGGAAGAGCCTCGGATAGCTTAGGTTGGCCAATCTCGTAGAGATTTCTAAGGAAAAACGAGAAACACCAAAAGATCATAGTTCCGATGCCCATCACGTTTTACGACACTTACAGCCGGCAGTTAGAAGAATTCAAACCGATCGAGCCGCCAAAGGTAAAGCTTTATACTTGTGGTCCAACCGTCTACTCGTTTGCACACATTGGGAACTTTCGAGCCTACGTATTCGAGGACCTATTACAGCGCCACCTGGAAGCAAGGGGTTTTGAGGTCGAGCGGGTGATGAATCTGACCGATGTTGACGATAAAACGATCCGGGGTAGCCGGGAAGCGGGCATCTCTTTGCCCGAGTTTACGGCAAAGTTTAAGAAAGCTTTTTTTGAGGATATCGAAACGTTGAGGATCAAGCGAGCAAACCATTTTCCTGCTGCAACCGAACCGGAGAACCTCGCGAAAATGATCGAGATGATCGATCAACTCATGCAGGAAGACATTGCTTACCAGGCCGAAGATCGATCGGTGTATTTTCGAATCATGAGGTACCCCGACTACGGCAAACTGGCGCATCTTGATCTTGCAGAATTGCGGCCGAGCGGCCGAATCCGGAGCGACGAATACGAGAAAGAGAATATCGGGGATTTTGCGCTCTGGAAAGCGTGGGATGAAAAGGATGGTCTGGTCGGCTGGAACGCTCCGTGGGGCCGGGGACGACCAGGATGGCACATTGAGTGCAGCGCTATGGCAACTCGGCTTCTGGGACCCGAGATCGATATTCATTGCGGTGGCGTCGATAACATCTTTCCGCATCACGAGGCCGAGATCGCGCAGTCTGAATGCGTGAATCATAAAAAGTTTGTCCGGTACTGGCTGCACAACGCTCACCTCCTTGTCGAAGGACAAAAGATGTCGAAGTCGCTCGGTAATTTTTTCACTTTGCGCGATTTGCTGGACAAAGGTTTTACCGGTCGAGAACTACGGTACGCTCTTATTGGCTCTAACTATCGACAGCCGCTTAACTTCACATTCGACGGGCTGAACGCGGCGCGCCACTCTTTGCTTCGGATCGATGAGTGGCTCCGGCGTTTACGAGACATCGCCGGCAACGCGGAGCCGGACCCCGGTTTCGCGGCAGCAAAATCTGACAGCTTCTTTAATGCGCTGGATGAAGATTTGAACATCTCGGCCGCGCTTGCCGAAGTCTTCGACCAGATCCGCTCCACTAACCGTGCGATCGACAGCGCCGAGCTCACCGCGAGCCAAGCCGCCGCACTCTTGGATTGGTGGGACCGCATCAATCAGGTTCTACAGCTCCAAGAGGAAGCAGAACCCATCCCGCCGAACGTAACCCGGCTCCTCCAACGGCGAGCCGCCGCGCGTGCGGACAAAAACTGGTCCGAAGGTGACTCACTCCGCACCCAGATCGAAGAGCTAGGCTGGCTAGTCAAAGACACCAAAGACGGTCAGAAACTAACAAAGAGATCGTGGCAGTCGTGACTCTTCGAGTTTTGAGTTTTGGGTCTTGGGTTTTCAGTTTTGAGCCGGAGCCCAACTCCACCGCCTCAAAGGACAACGCAAAACTCAAAACTCAAAACCCAAAACTCAAAACTTAAAGCCCTATGTTTGCGCCCTCCAACCTTCTTAACCTGGATCAGACCGAGCATCGGACGCTTTTCGATAACAGTGTGCAGGTATGGGACGTCTTAAAGCAAATCGGCAGTTACCTCCAGTTCAGGTTGAAACCTGCTATCTGCGGACGGATTATGGGCCGGCCGTTCATCAGCGACAATGTCTACATCGGTGGCGGAACATTGGTGGAGAACGGAGCCACCATCAAAGGACCCGCCTGGATCGGAAACAACTGCGAGATTCGGAGCGGCTGTTACATTCGCGAAAACGTTATCGTCGGCGACGGGGTTGTTCTCGGCAACTCATGCGAGTTCAAAAACTGCATCATCTTTAACGATGCCGACGTGCCGCACTTCACCTATGTGGGCGATTCAGTTTTAGGTTATCAGGCCCACCTGGGTGCCGGAGTTATCCTCTCTAACGTCCGATTGGATCGAAAGGAGATAAGCGTAAAAGTCGAATCTCGCCTGATCCCGACCGGACTCCGTAAATTTGGCGCAATCGTCGGCGACCGCGCAGAAATCGGTTGTAACACCGTTATCAACCCCGGGTCTATCATTGGCCGCAATTCACTGATCTATCCACTAACCCACTTCGGCGGCGTCCTGCCCGAAAACAGCGTCCTGAAACAGCGCGTGGAACTGCATCGCGTCGATCGCACCGATCGGCGCTAGCCTGCGTCGCTCAAAAATCTTTAAAGATTTTTGAGCGACGTAGGCTCTGCCCACATTCTGAAGTGCGTTCGCACTCTGCGCCCAATTGCAAGTGCGCCACAGCGCAAGAACGTGAAAAGCCAGCGCGGATCCGCCAGGAACGACTGTTTTGCCAATGACAGAGCCGCTTCGCGATCTCGCATGACCGTAAGAACCATGACCATAGTGGCTTGTAGCTGGCGTTCCCATTGGCGCAATGTTTGATCGTCGTCAGGCCGCAGCGAACACGAGGCCCGGATCTTCTTAACCATTTGCAACCCTTCGTCCAGGCCCCTCAGCAGGCTTCGATTCCCGGCGTTCATGGTCAGAGATCCGGCATGCCAACAATAACGGTAAAAAATCTCCGGACTGGACACATCCTGTATCCCGCTCAGGGCAGCCCTGACCAAAAACTCCCGGTCAGAGGACACCGCATACGCCAGATCAAATCGGCCGAGCCTATCAAACAACGAACGCCGGAAAAAACGACTGTTGATGATCGGCAGCCCAACGGTAGCATTTCGCAAACAAAGGCGGTACCGCTCGGGATCTTGATAGCGATGCATTTCGACCGGATTTCCTTGTCTGCCCATCCGGAAAATCTGGCAGCCACCTGACGCCACTTGCGCCGAAGGGGAGGCCGCAAATATTCTTGCGCATTTGTGGAAGGCGCCGGCGGCATACACATCGTCGCTGTTCAAGATCGAGACCACATCACCGTTCACCCGATCGATCCCTTTGTTCCAGGCGTCATAAACACCGCTATCGGGCTCCGAAAGAACTTTCAGGTGCGGATATCGATTCAGGACGTCGAGGGTACCGTCTGACGATCCGCCATCGATGATCCAATGCTCAAAATCAGGATAATTTTGGGTGAGAACACTCTCGATTGCTGCCCCGATAAATTCTTTTCGATTGAGGCAGGCCGTAATGACCGAAATCTTCATGCAAAGGCCGGCGCGCACCGTCCCTCGGTAAGCGAAGTGTCCCGCTTTGCAATCTTCAGAACCGAGCAAACCGAGACGGTTCGCCTACTAGTGCACCGTCTCGCATATAATGGTGGCGTCGTTGCGTTCAAAATGGGCCGTCGGCAAGGCGCGAGGAGGGCGCATATCTAGATCGATACGTAACCGACGAGCAACGCAGCCGCCGGCCCATTTTCAACGCAAC
>JAFAJU010000521.1 GCA_019236035.1 Verrucomicrobiota bacterium
TTCAAATCAAACAGATCAAAGGCTGCGGCATCCTGATTCCAACTTTTGCTTTGGCGTTCTCCGGACAGCAGAACCGAAAGGCACAAGCACTCCTCCGGTGCGGCGACTCGGAAAACGCGGCCAATTTCGAAAATCGCCACGCCGCTCAAACCACGATTGAAATTGCGCTCGGCCGCTCGAATCAGGCCCGGTATCAATGAAGGCCTCAATATTCTCTGATCTTCGACTAGCGGATTTCGCAATGTCAAAGCGTCCGGTTTGGGCTCGACCAGGAAATCCAGGCTCCGCTCATCCACTAAAGTGAGACTTCGCGCTTCGAACAGTCCCAAACCCACCAATCGCTGGCGCAGTTGCATCAGATCATCATGAGCACGATCGGCAGCTGATTTTCGGGTCGCCGAGCCGAACACACGCGAGGGGATCTTCTGAATTCCAGCCATTCGGCACACCTCTTCGATGAGGTCTTCCTCTCGGATCAGGTCTTGTCTGAAACTCGGTACCTCCCAGCGGTTCACACCCGCATGTTTAAGTCCCAGCCGGGTTAGCAGCTTGGCTGAATCAGGGACCTCCATCCCCAGGATCTTAGTGCAACGTTCGGGACGCATCTCGACCAAGTCGGTCAAATCCGGGACGGATCCACCAACGACGATGCTCTCTTCAACCTTTCCGCCGGCCACTTCCAAAAGCAGATCGATGGCGCGGGCGGAAGCGAACAATACCGCTTCCGGGTCCACGCCCCGTTCAAATCGAAAACTGGAATCCGATATCAGCCCTAGCCGGCGGCTGGTCCGCCGGATAAAGCCGGGGTTGAAATACGCAGCCTCCAGAAGCATCTCGGTGGTAGTGGCGCCGACACCACTCTGCTCGCCGCCCATTACGCCGCCAATAGCCACCGCTCGCTCGTGATCAGCGATCACGACATCGTCAAACCCGAGCTCATAATCTTTCCCATCTAACGCCAGCAGCTTCTCGCCTGGATTAGCCCTCCTTACAACGATGCCTCCCTTGATTTTCGCGGCGTCAAACGCATGAAGTGGCTGGCCCAGCTCCAACAACACGTAGTTCGTCACGTCGACCACATTGTTGATCGATCGCAATCCAGCCGCCTCCAACTTTTGCCGAAGCCATCCCGGACTCGGTCCAACCCGAACCCCGCGGATCAAGCGTGCGGAATAAAAGGGGCAACCCTCTGGAAACTCCAGCCGAACCGAGCTGGGGTCTTCTCGAGTGCGCTCGGGTCCGGCGACGATCTGCGGCAACTTAGGCGCAGGAAGATCTAGCAGCGCAGCCAGTTCCCGAGCAATTCCGAAATGACTTAGTAAGTCAGGTCGATTCGGCGTGACTTCCACCTCGACAATGGTGTCCGGAAAAAAAATGTCGGATAACGGCCGACCGATCGGCGCATCACTAGGCAAAATCAGTAGGCCGGTGGCGTCATCCGCAAGATTAAGTTCCCTCGGGCTGCAAAGCATTCCTTCGGATTCTATTCCTCGCAGCTTGCTGGCTTTAATTTTAACTCCGCCCGGAAGTACTGCCCCCGGCAACGCCAATGCGACTTTATCTCCTGCCCGAAAGTTTTTCGCGCCACAAACGATTTGTCGGGGCACACCGGAGCCATCGTTAACGCGGCAGACACTCAGCCGATCCGCATTTGGATGTGGCTCAAACGTGTCTACTTGAGCCACAATCACTTTGTCCAGCTCTGCACCCCGCTCTTCGACACCCTCGACCTCGACCCCAGCAAATGTCAGCGCTTCGACTATCTCCGCTACCGACTGCCTTACGAACAAAAATTCCTTCAGCCAATTCAGGGACAACTTCATGTCGCAAACTGGGCTAGAAACCGTTGATCATTCTCGATCAGAAGGCGAATATCGGGCAAGCCGAACAAGGACATCGCCAACCGCTCGAGCCCCATTCCAAAAGCGAAACCGGTCCAGTCCTCGGGGTCGTAAGCGTTGTCGCCACGTCTTGCATTGACCGCTTCGAACACGGCGGGGTTGACCATTCCGCACCCCAGAAGTTCCATCCATTTGCCTTCCTGAATCCCGGGTAATCGGATATCGAGTTCAAAACTTGGCTCGGTGAAAGGGAAAAAATGCGGCCGCAGCCGGGTTTCCACTTCCTGGCCCAGCAACTCCCGAACAAAATATTCCAAAGTTCCTTTGAGATCGGCTACGCTGACATTGCGATCGACGTATAGCCCCTCTAACTGATTGAACTGGTTCAGGTGGGTAGCATCAGTCTCGTCGCGGCGGTAAGCCGCTCCGGGTCCGATTACCCGCACGGGGGGTTCATTCGAAACCATTGTCCGGATCTGAACGGTCGACGTATGTGCGCGCAACAGTCTTCCGTCGGGGAGATAAAATGTATCGGAATCGTTGCGGGCCGGATGATTTTCGGGAGTGTTTAGCGCGTCAAAACAGTACCATTCCGTTTCAATGTCAGGACCGTCGGCCAGCGCAAAACCCAGCCGGCGCATAATCTGCACCGCCCGATCTTGAAGGAGGGTCAATGGATGCATGCCCCCGGCCCGGAACGGCGTTCCTGGAAGCGTCTCGTCCACCCCGCTCAAATTCTGCACCTCCCCCTCGGCCTCGAGAGCGTCGAGACGGCTGTCCAGAGCTACAGTGACCGCGTTGCGGATCTCATTCAACAGTTTGCCAATGCGCGGGCGGTCCTCCTTAGGCACGTTGCGCATATTTTCACTCAACCGCGAAACTGCACCCGCTTTTCCCAGATATTTCACCCGAAGATTTTCAAGGTCGATTTTGCTGTCTGCCTGTTGGATTTCAACGAGCGCAGCTGCCTGCAATCTTTGAAGATCGTCGTTCATGAGAAGCTAGCGAGACCGCGGCGCCAGAATGGGGAGGTCTCGATCAAAGGTTAGCGGCCGGAGACTGCGTTAAGCGGTTCCTCGGCCTTGTTCTTCTGATCCAATGCCGCCACAGCCTTGTCCAAAATAGCCTTGAATGCCGTCTCATCACCAATGGC